>CAITXW010000256.1 GCA_903896425.1 uncultured beta proteobacterium
ACCTTCGAGCAACAAGCCTTCCACGCGCTGCTCAAATCGCAACTCCATGCGCTGCGCCCACTGCGCTTGTTGCAAATGCGCGAGCAGCGTGGTGACCAGTTTCTCACCCGTGCCCCAGACCAGATGAAAGCGCGGCACCGAATTGCCCGGCGTGAACTGGCCGCGCTCGACCCAGTGCGGCACCGGAAAATACTTGACGCCCTTCTGCCTGAGCCACCAGTACATGTGCTCGGTGCAGTGCGTGACATAGGCTTGCGCCCAGCGCCGTGGCCACTGCGCATCGGGACCGAATTCGGCAAACGCGTGCCAATCCGCCAGCGCCAATTCCACGCTGTCGCGGGCACCAGCACGGCGCTGCTCCGGCGTGTCCACCGCAAACATGCCGCCCATACTCTCTCGCGCCAGGCCACCGAGTTTGTCAGGCTGATCGCGATCCAGCAGGAGCACGCGGCGCCCCTGTTCCAGCAATTCGATCGCGCAGACAATGCCGGCGATCCCGGCACCGATGATGACGACTTCAGCCGTTTGATTCTTCATGTCGACACTTTGCTTTCTGCATGTTGGCGTGAGCGCGCAAACGCCACATACCAGTCAAGACACGCTGGGTTGGCCATCGCGTCCCGGTGTAGCACCTTCTCAACCACCTGCCCCAACAACAGCTTCTTGATCGGCAGTTCCTGCTTTTTCCCGGATAGGGTGCGCGGAATTTCTGCCACCTGGAGAATCTCGTTCGGCACAAAACGCGGTGACAAAGCGATCTTGATGGCATCAACGATTTTGCGCTGCAAGGGTGCGTCGAGTGCGACACCCTCACGCAAAACCACGAACAGTGGCATGTAGCTTTCGCGCCCCAGATATTCCAGGTCAACTACCAACGAATCCAGTACTTCGGGCACGGCCTCGACTGCGCTGTAGAGTTCGCTGGTTCCCATGCGCAGACCGTGCCGGTTGATGGTGGCATCACTGCGACCATAAATGACGCAGCCGCCATTGCGCCCGATCTTGAGCCAATCACCGTGACGCCAAACTGGCGCCTTCCCATGCTGGCCGGGATACATGTCAAAGTAGCTTGCCTTATAGCGCCGCTTGTCGATGTCGCCCCAGAAGTACAGCGGCATGCTAGGGATGGGCTGGCGGCACACCAGTTCACCGACCTCGTCAATAACGGACTGGCCCTGCTCGTTCCAGGCCTCAACCGCACAGCCCAGCAGACGGCACTGCATTTCGCCAACGACCAGGGGCAATTCGCGGTTGCCGCCGATGAACGCTCCAGCAAAATCGGTGCCACCGGAGAGGTTGCACCACCAGATGTCGCCCCCACGCTCGCTCACTGCGCTCGACCGCAACTTTTGAAACTCTCCAGTGCCCCAGGCTTGTGCCTCGGCACTCAGGGGCGACCCCGTACTGCCAAGTGCGCGAATGCGGGTGAGATCACCGCAAGCAGCCAGGTCAAGGCCCGCCTTTTGGCAGTTGGCGTAGAACGCAGCACCCGCGCCAAAGAATGTGACGCCGACATCCGCTGCGAAACGCCATAAGGTGCTCCAGTCAGGGGCTTGTTTGTTGCCGGCGGCGTCAACCATGCTGCCCCCGGGGTTGCCATCAAACAAACAACAGGTGGTTCCTCTGAGCAGCCCGCTGAGTTGCGCGTTCCACATCACCCAGCCGGTCGAGCTGTACCAGTGGTAGCGTTCACCCAGCGTATTGGGGTCATAACTACAGCCAACATCATTGTGCAGACACTTGAGTGCCAGGGCCACCAGCACGGCTCCGCCGTGGCTGTGCACGATGGCCTTGGGCAGACCCGTGGTACCACTGGAGTAGACAATCCACAAGGGATGATCAAACGCCAGCCAAAGGGGCTCAAACGCTGCTGTTTGGGCGTCGTTTCTGGCGATGCTCGTTTTGAAAAATTCGCGGCTGGCAGTCTCGCCAATGGCGCCAAACGGCAAGCCCAAGTTGTCCTGCAAAATGACATGGCGCAGTGTTGGCAGCGCTGCACAGAGTTCAGCCACGACTGCAGTGCGGTCAAAGTCGCGGCCCCCGTAACGCACGCCATCGCACGCAATTAGAACCTTCGGTTCAATCTGTTTGAAACGGTCCAGCACCGCGCTGGTGCCCATATCAGGCGCGCAAATGCTCCACACGGCGCCAATGCTGACGCATGCCAGAAACGCCACCATCGCCTCGGGGGCATTGGGCAGATAGGCAACAACCCGGTCCCCCGGCTGCACGCCGTGCGCCTGCAGATGCAACGCGAGCGAAGCAACCTGACGGCTCAACTCGGGCCAGCTCAGGCTCCGTGCGGGCGAGGTTCCCAGGCTTTGTTCGTTGTGACTGATGATGGCCGGAACGCCGGCTGCATGCGCGGGCGCCACATGCCGCAGCACCTGCTGCGCATAGTTGACCTGTGCGCCAACAAACCACCGGGTATGTGGCATCGGTGCACCATCACACACCACGCCATGCGGGCTGGGCGAACGCAGATCAAAATAGTCCCAGATACTTTGCCAGAACGCGTTCAAGTCGGAGGTGGACCAGCGCCACAACGCATCATACGAATCAAACGTCAGGCCGCGTTGTGACAGCAGCCAGTTTTGATAAAGGCGAATCTGGGGTAGAAAGGGTGGCTTGACGGCTTGCAACATACTCCAAGGTTAATCCGGTTTGCGTCGTAAAAACAATAGCGACTGACCCTTGTTTGACAGCGGCAGGCTTCCCCGTTGTTTATAGTTGCAGTCAACTGTCGGAGTGGAAGCGCAATGCGTATCTGGAATAAATCGTTATCTGTGGCGGAACTCACCGCCGTTCATGTCAACACGGCCGTCGCACGCCTCGGCATTGAGTTTCTTGAAGTGGGTGACGATTTCATCCGGGCCCGCGTGCCGGTGGACCACCGTACACAACAACCCTACGGACTGCTGCACGGCGGCGTCAGCGTTGTGCTAGCCGAAACCCTGGGGTCTTGCGGCGCGGCATTCTCCAACCCGGATGGTCACCGCGCGGTCGGACTCGACATCAACGCCAATCACATCAAGGGCACGACCAGCGGCTGGGTAACCGGTGTTGCGCGCCCGGTGCACCTGGGACGCACCACACAGGTTTGGCAAATCGACATGCACAACGACGCCGGCGAACTGACCTGCGTCTCGCGCATCACGATGGCCATTCTGAAGCCGCGCTAAAGCCCTGGATACAGGTCAACCAATGGCCGGCAACGACTTCAGTTGTCGCCGCGGGCGAGTCGTTCACTGCGCCAGTACACATCGTCACCCACGGTGCCATCGGATCGGTAACGGTTAAGCACTCGGGCGAGCACGAACAGCAGATCGGAGAGACGGTTGAGGTATTGACGCGGCGTATCTTTCAAGGACTCCTGGCCTTCCAGAGCCACCACCGCGCGCTCGGCACGACGTGCGACCGTACGACAAACATGAGCCTGTGCCGCGCCACGGGTGCCCGCCGGCAAAATGAACTCCTGCAAGCGCGGCAGTGCCTGGTTGTGCTCAGCCAATGCGGCGTCAAGCGCCAGCACCGCCTCGGCTTTGAGCAATTCAAAACCGGGGATCGACAACTCGCCGCCAAGGTTGAAGAGCTGGTGTTGAATTTCGACCAGCAAAGTACGCACAGCACCGGGCATGTCCTCGCACAGCAACACACCAATGCTGGAGTTGAGCTCATCGACATCGCCCATTGCATGCACGCGCAAGCTATCCTTCGAAACGCGCGTGTTATCCCCCAAACCCGTGCTGCCATCGTCACCGGTACGGGTAGAGATTTGCGTTAATCGTTGTCCCATCATGAAGCTCCTGTTGCTGGTCTATTGTTGCAGCGAAATGCAGCTCTTCCAATGTTCACGACAGCTCAGAGAAAAGATCCGCCTGTCATGCGCTGCGAGAAGCGCTTGACCTGCTTTAGTTGCGCTTGAGCTTGTCGATCAAACCATTGAGTTCGTCGATCGAACCAAAGTGGATTGCCAACTCACCCATCTCCTCCAGCCGTCCCGCCCGTTTGACTCGCTTCTTGACCCGGACTTCGACCTCAGCGGTAAGCAAATCGGATAATTCTTCTTCGACGCGTTTGATGTCACGCGACTTTTCTCTCTTGGGTTTAACTGAAGTCAGGTTGAATTCCGCACTGAGTTTTTTGGCCAGGCTCTCGGCCTCCCGCACCGACATCTTGCGAGCGCTGATCTGAGTGGCCGCCGTAATCTGGGTCGCCCGATCCAGAACCAGCAGGGCCCGGGCATGACCCATGTCGAGATCGCCTGCCATCAGCATGGTTTGTACTGGCTCGGCCAGGTTAAGCAAGCGCAGCAGATTGCTGGCCGCGCTGCGTGAACGTCCCACTGCTTGCGCTGCCTGTTCGTGAGTTAGCCCAAACTCTTTGGTTAAACGTTGCAGGCCTTGGGCCTCTTCCAGGGGATTAAGGTCTTCGCGCTGAATGTTCTCAATCAGTGCCATGGCCGCAGCAGACTCATTGGAAACATCGCGCACCAGCACCGGCACGCTGTCCAGCCCCGCTAGTTTGGCAGCACGGAAACGCCTCTCGCCGGCGATGATTTCGTACTTGCCCGCATTCTCGCCTTCAACCAGGCGCCGCACCAGGATCGGCTGCAATATGCCTTGCGCCTTGATCGATTCCGCCAGCTCGTACAGAGCCCCCTCATCCATGCGCGTTCGCGGTTGGTACATACCAGGCAACATATCGGCCAACAACAAGGAAGCAGGGATCCCTGGATTGACGGGGTTGCCAATCGACGTATCGAATGCCGAAGATTCATTCACTTTGGGCCCGAGCAAGGCTTCGAGTCCACGACCAAGTCCTTTGGGTTTTTTGGTAACCATTGCTTTGTCCTTGTTGATTTTTTAGTGAACAGATTTTGACGCAGTGTCTGGCTGTTCAAGTTGTTGAAGTAACTCGTATCCATGAGGCCAGGCACCCAGACCCGACTCGGCATTGATGTGGCCCCGATCGCCATAGTCAATGTAGTCTGAGCCCCAAGCACTGGCAAATTCGCGGGCTCGCGCCTCGGAGCAATAGGGATCGTTGCGGCTGCCAACCAAAATACTCCTAAAGGGCAGCGTTTGCATGGGAATTGGTGACCAGCTGGTCAGTACCGCGCGCAACTCCTCTCGCTCAGCATCCCCAGGGGCGACCAACAGCGCTGCTTTGACAAGGTGAACATTAGGCGAGTACGCCGCCCAAGCGGCCGCCAGAAGGCAACCCAGACTGTGCGCGACCAGAATTGCAGGGCTCTTGTTTTGCAACAAGACCTCTTCCAGTCGGGCAATCCAGTCCCCGCGCAGCGGTCGCATCCAGTCATGCTGTTCTAAGCGCTGATAAGCGTACGCGGCCTCCCATCGGCTTTGCCAGTGCTCGGGGCCGGAGTTTTGCCAGCCTGGCAGAATCAAGATGTTGGCAGCGCTCATGTATAAATTGATAATCGTCAATTGCGGTGTTTGAAAGGCGGGCGCTCCACTTCTGACTACATTGTGTCGATGCGCTCCACCATCTCCCGGGCAAATGCCACAAACGCCTGCGCCCCTTTGCTGGAGGGATCAAACACCACGCCTGGCACACCATAGCTGGGCGCCTCGGCCAAACGAACATTGCGCGGGATGACAGTGTTAAATACCTTGTTACCGAAATGAGACTTGAGTTGCTCGCTCACCTGCTGCTGCAAGGTAATGCGCGGGTCAAACATGACGCGCAACAAACCAATAATTGCCAGCTCTTTGTTCAGATTGGCATGCACCTGCTTAATGGTGTTGACAAGATCGGTTAGCCCTTCCAACGCAAAGTACTCGCATTGCATGGGAACAATCACACCATGGGCACAGCACAGACCATTGAGGGTCAGCATGGACAGGGATGGCGGGCAATCAATCAGGATGAAGTCGTAATCCTGCTGCACCTCCCCCAATGCCTGTTTGAGGCGCTTTTCGCGGCGTTCAACGTCAACCAGTTCAACCTCGGCACCTGTCAATTCACGGTTGGCGCCAAGGATGTCGTAGCTACAGCCGCCCGCGATCAACTTTTCACTTTTGACCCGGGCCTCGGCAATGGAGGCGGACTCTAGCAACACGTCATAAACGGTGAGCGCAAGCCCCCGCTTGTCCACGCCCGAACCCATCGTTGCGTTACCCTGAGGATCAAGGTCAACAAGTAGCACACGCTGACCGACTTGCGCCAAGCCCGCTGCCAGGTTAACGGCTGTGGTGGTCTTGCCGACACCGCCTTTTTGATTGGCGATACAAAATATTTTTGTCATGAGACGCTCACCTGAGGTTAAGCAAAAACTGGAGAATCAAATCAGCGGGTAAGCGCCAGCTTGACGCCAAAGCCAATCAAAAAAACGCCGGCAAGCTTTTCCAGCGTAACCGCTATGAACCGGTTCTTTCGCATACGCTCAGCCAAGAAGTGCGTCAGCAATACGACCGTCAAACCATAGGCAAAAGTTAGTGCCGCAATCGTCAAAGCCATAAAAGCAAACGTTTTCAAGCCCTGATGGTGGACCGAGTCCACAAACAAGGGAAAGAAAGCCATGTAAAACACAATTGCCTTGGGGTTGAGCAAGGTGATCATCAACGCTTGACGCAGATAGTGACGCGGCTTAATTTGCAACACGGGCGCCGAACCCTCTTTTGCCAAGAGCAACTTGCCGCCAAGCCATGCGAGGTATATGGCACCCAACCACTGCACCGCGTTGAAAGCAGCCGGATACGTGCTCAGCAAAGCCGCGACGCCAGCCACGGCCAGCCACATGAGAACCTGATCTCCGAAAATCACGCCAAAAGTTGCGGCCAAACCACCCGCAATGCCACCCTTGCCAGTTGACGTGATCAAAGCCAGATTCCCGGGGCCAGGGATCAACAAGAAAACGATGATTGCAATGACAAAAGCGCCATAGTCGACTACGCCAAACATGAATTCTTTTCTAATTAAAACAAGTAAGGAGTTTACGGCATGCGTCCCGTCAAATCTCCGCCGGGACGGACGGGCGGTTCTTCATCCAGACAATGCAACGGTCGGCATCCAAACCAGGAACAGAAAGCCGTTCCACGTGAAACACGGCGACATCCGCCGGCAAAGCCAGCACCTCCTCAGCTGGATATTTCCCCTTCATCGCGAGCCAAAGACCGCCCTCGTCAAGAGCGCCGGATGTCAAACTCGTGAAGTCAACCAGGGAGGCAAAGGCGCGGGAACAGACCACGTCATACTTGGCGGTCAGGCTTTCCACCCTCGCATGCACGCTTCGCAGATTAGATAAGCCGAGTGAGAACCCCGCCTGCTGAATAAAGGCGGTTTTTTTTGCCACCGCGTCCACACAGTCAACATCTATTTCGGGGCAACAAATTGCAATCACCACGCCAGGTAAACCGGCGCCAGACCCGACATCAAGCAAACGACTCGAAGTGCGCTCGTCAAGTGCCAGGCGCAAAGGCCCAATGATCGACAGACTGTCGAGCAAATGATGCGTCAACACTTCAGCAGGATCTCGTACTGCCGTCAAGTTGTAAACCTTGTTCCATTTCTGGATTAGCTCTTGATAATCGAGGAGTTGATCGACTTGCACCTCGCTCAAGCAAAGCGAAAGCGCAGACAATCCAGCGCGCAACGCCGCCGCCCCGGGGCGCATCAGACTGCATCCTTGTTAAGTTCCTTCAGCTGAGTCCCGCTTTGCAGTACAGCAAACCCCTGAAACTTACTCTTCTTCAAATAAACCAGCAGCAGCGAAATCGCAGCGGGTGTAACGCCCGAGATACGTGAAGCCCGCCCCAGAGTTTCCGGTCGGTATTTCTCAAGCTTTTGCCGTACTTCGATGCTCAAAGCGGAAACCTGGTGGTAATCAAGATCCTTAGGGAGCGCAAAGTTTTCGTAGTTCGCACGACGGTCAATTTCGATTTTCTGCCGCTCAATGTAGCCGGAGTATTTCGCCTGGACCTCGACCTGATCTATTACCGCCAAATCAAACACCGGGTCTGCGGAACCCAGTTCTCCGGCTTCACGTGAAGCACCGACATCCAGTTTCGCGGCGGCATACTTCCCTTCGCCCAGAGACATCAATTGCGCATATCTGACCCCTGGCCGACGCAACAACTCCGCCAGACTGTATTCGTGTTCGATCGGTTTGCCCAGGACCAGCCCGCACTCAGCGGCTGTCGAGCTTTTTGGGTTTACCCAAATTGAGCGCAAGCGCTCTGTTTCACGTGAAACCGCGTCGCGCTTGCGATTGAACGCATCCCAACGCACATCATCAACCAGGCCCAATTGACGGCCAGTTTCAGTAAGACGCCAATCGGCATTGTCCTCGCGCAACTGGAGGCGAAACTCGGCGCGGCTGGTGAACATTCGATAAGGTTCTGTTACGCCCTTGGTAACCAGATCGTCAACCAGCACGCCGAGATAGGCTTGCTCCCGCCCCGGCACCCAAACATCCTGTCGCCAGTCGGTCTTCGCGCCAGCTTGCAATGCCGCATTAACCCCGGCAAACAGCCCTTGCGCCGCCGCCTCTTCATAGCCGGTCGTGCCGTTTATTTGGCCCGCAAAAAACAAACCGCCAATCGACTTGGTCTCAAAGCTTCGTCTGAGGTGCTGCGGATCAAAATAATCGTATTCAATCGCATAACCAGGGCGCAATATATGCGCATTTTCCAGCCCGACCATGGAACGAACCAGCGCATACTGGATATCAAAAGGCAAACTGGTCGAAATGCCATTGGGGTAATACTCATGGGTCGTCAGCCCCTCCGGCTCCAGGAAGATCTGGTGACTATCCTTGCCTGAGAACCGATTGATCTTGTCTTCGACGCTCGGGCAATAACGCGGACCAATGCCTTCAATTTGCCCGGTGAACATCGGGCTGCGATCAAAACCGCTGCGAATAATATCGTGCGTTCGCTGATTTGTATGCGTCATCCAGCATGGCAACTGCCTTGGATGCTGCTCGGGTCGACCCATAAAGCTGAACACTGGCATGTACGAACTCATACCGCCCGGCATGCCATCGCCCGGCTGCACCACGCATTTACTGAAGTCTATCGAACGCCCGTCGAGACGCGGCGGCGTGCCCGTCTTCAACCGCCCCTGCGGTAACTTGAGCTCCTTCAGCCGCGCACTCAAACTCACCGCCGGCGGGTCGCCGGCGCGTCCGGCCGGGTAACTGCGCATACCAACATGGATCTTGCCATCCAAAAATGTTCCGGCCGTCAATACCACGGCACTGGATCGAAACTTTATCCCGGATTGCGTTACCGCGCCTACAACCCGATCACCCTCGACCATCAGGTCATCGACCGCTTGCTGAAACAAGCAAAGATTGGGCTGATTCTCAAGGCGCTGACGAATTGCGGCCTTGTACAGCAGGCGATCTGCCTGAGCTCGAGTGGCCCGAACTGCCGGGCCTTTGCTGGAGTTAAGAATTCGAAACTGAATGCCACTTTCATCGGTGGCAGCGGCCATCGCCCCGCCTAGGGCATCAACCTCCTTGACCAGATGACCTTTGCCGATTCCGCCAATTGACGGGTTGCAACTCATCTGTCCCAAAGTTTCAATATTGTGGCTGAGCAACAAAGTGCTGCAACCCATGCGAGCAGCCGCCAGCGCTGCCTCGGTTCCGGCATGACCTCCGCCAACGACGATCACGTCAAAATGATGTGGATAAAGCATGTTTGAGGTTACCGTTCTGGGCGAAGGAGAAGGATCGGATTTTACCGGTCACCCACAAAAGAACGATCCATAGCTTATGAAGCCCTCAACTCAAGGCGCTCCTTGCACGCAACGCGACTGCCGAACGTATTTCAATACGGCCATAGCCTAAAACCAATACGCCATCTCGCTCCAGCACCTTGAGTTCTTTCGACAAAGTCTGCCGTGTCACGCCCATCATCATTGCCAGTTGTTCCTGCGATACAGGCACAACCGGGCGCCATTCCCGAGCCTGGGTGGCATCACCGTGAGCCAATGCCATCAGGCGTCGCGCCACACGGGTACTTATGGATCGCAACATAGCATCCTCCACCAAGCTGTAGAGCAGACGCACCCGGGTCGCCAGCAACCGATTCATAGCGCGCGCGAAGGCCGGACTGGCCATCAATCGATCAAACTCATCGCGCCCCACCAATAGCACTTCCGCCGATTCCAAGGCAGTTACATCGTGTGGGCGCGGCAACTGATCAAATAAAGACGTCTCACCCAGCCAATTGCCGGCCTCCACCACTGAAAGAATGCCCTCCTTGCCATCCTCCCGCAAAGTAGAGACCTTGAAGGAACCGCTAACAACACCGAAAAACCCCCCGGGCGGATCGCCTTGCCGATACAGCATTTCGCCCGTGTGCAATGTCGTGCGCTCACCGGCTGCCAACAAGGCGCGTTGATTACGGTATGGCAACTCAGCGAACCATGGATTTAGCGCCATCGCGCGTGGAATTTGGACTTTTGAATGCACGCCCTATTTTGTCAGGGTATATACCCTAAATTGTAAAATTTTTGACATTTTGCCATCCGGTAAAGACTTACCGTTGAATGCTGGGTCGATATGACCCGCCCGCACAAAGACCTATTGAGAAAGCACACGATGAGCGCCACCACCCAACACAGCGACACAGGCATTGAGCTGATCCGCAACGACCTTGACGCCACGCTCCTGCTGCAACGTACAGCCTATCTGGCCAACCCCTACCCCAGCCTGGAGGAACGTCGCGCCGATCTGCGCCAACTGAAGGCATTTGTACGCGATAACCGCGATGCCATCGTCGACGCCATCAACATGGACTACGGCAATCGCTCTCGCCATGAAACTTTGTTCGCCGAAATCTTCAGCGTTCTGGACGGCGTTGATCACACACTCAAGCACCTTAAGAAGTGGATGAAGCCACAGCGCCGTCACGTTGACTTGAAAAACTTCTTTGGTGCCAGCAACCGTGTCATTCCGCAGCCATTGGGCGTTGTCGGGGCAATCGTGCCCTGGAACTTCCCGATCAACCTGAGCTTCAACGGCCTGATCGCCACCTTTGCAGCCGGCAACCGGTCAATGGTGAAGATGTCAGAAAATTCACGTCACTTGGCCAAACTGTTAATCGACAAATGCCCAACTTATTTCCCTCGGGACAAGCTCGCCTTTTTTGATGAAGTTGGCGGCGTTGGCATTGAATTTTCGAAGCTCAAGTTTGATCACTTGTTGTTCACTGGCTCCGGATTGACCGGGCGCTCTGTCATGGCCGCCGCCGCCACTAACCTGTGCCCCGTCACCCTGGAACTCGGCGGCAAGTCACCCGCAATCCTTTGCGATGACTACCCCTTGCGCAAAGCAGCTGAACGATTGCTATTCGTCAAGTATTTCAACGCAGGACAAATCTGTACAACCGTTGACTACCTGTACATACCCAGCGCCAAAGTGGACGAATTCGCCGCACTGGCAAGGGAGATTGTGAGTGCTCGCTATCCAACATTGGAAAGCCCTGACTACACTTCGATGATCGACGAGCGCTCCTTCAACCGGGTTGTTGCAGCCATTGAAGAAGCGCAGGACCGTGGCGCCACTTTGCTGCAGCTCATTCCCGGCAAAAAATGGGATAGCGCCACACGCAAGATCGCACCCCACATCGTCATCAATGCACCACCTGAATGCGCCTTGCGAACACGGGAAATTTTCGGTCCCGTACTACCCGTCATCACGTACACAAGCATCGACGAGCCCATCAAGGCCATCAACGCCGGGCCGCGGCCGCTGGCGCTTTATCCTTTCAGCAATGACAAGTCCCTGGTCAACCATCTTATTCAACACATCATGTCCGGTGGCGTCAGCGTCAACGACGGATTGTTCCATGTTGGCCAACATGACTTGCCATTTGGCGGTGTCGGCGACAGCGGCATGGGCCATTACCATGGCTACGAAGGTTTCGTCACCTTCTCCAAGATGCGCCCCGTTTTTTACCAAGCATCCTTCAGTGCCATCAAGTTCATGTGGCCGCCGTACGGAAAATTCGCAAGCAAATACCTGGATTTTCTGACCCGCTAAATTGAGCTTCAAAAGGAATTACTGCATGCAATTTGAAGAATTCGACTACGTTGTGGTTGGTGGCGGTGCTGGTGGGTGCGTGGTCGCAAGCCGCCTCTCCGAAGATCCGGCGGTCACTGTTTGTTTGCTCGAAGCCGGTGGCCCCGACAATTCGGCCTTGATCCAAGCGCCATTGGGATTTGCTGCCACCGCAGCTTTGGGAATCCACAACTGGAATTACAACACCATCCCACAACCGGGCCTGAACGGTCGGCGCGGATTTCAACCACGTGGCAAGGTCATGGGCGGCAGCAGTTCCATCAATGCCATGGTCTATACCCGGGGCAACCGGCTTGACTACGCGCATTGGGCTGAACTTGGCAATCCCGGGTGGTCTTACGAAGATGTGTTGCCACTCTTCAAACGCTCCGAAAACAGTGAGTGCTTCGGCGCCAACGATTACCACGGCATTGGCGGGCCGCTAAATGTGAGCTACCTGCGCAGTCCCAGCAACATCAACACGGCATTTCTTGATGCCTGCGCCGAACAGGGTTTACCGCAAACCAAGGATTACAACGGTGAATCGCAATTTGGTTGTTCCCCGGCACAAGTCACCCAAAAAAATGGTGAACGTTGGAGCGCAGCCAAAGGCTACATCACGCCAAACCTGTCACGCTCCAACCTGACCGTCATCACCCATGCCCACACCCAGCGCTTGATACTGGAGGGAAAACGCGCTATCGGCGCAGAATATTTATGCTCTGGGCAAAGCACTCAGGTGCGAGCGCGGCGTGAGGTCATCCTTTCGGGTGGTGCGTTCGGTTCTCCACAATTACTTATGCTCTCAGGAATAGGTCCAGCGGCTCACTTACGGGAACACGGAATCAGCGTGCTGCACGATCTGCCCGGTGTTGGTCAGAATCTGCATGATCACATCACCACCGTTCTTATTTATCGCACACAAAGCAAGGACAGCACCTTCGGTTTTTCTTTGTCCGGCCTGGTCAAAATTGTTCGCAGCATCTTCGAATGGCGCAAGAGCCGTAAAGGAATCATCACCAGCAACGTCGCTGAGTCGCAGGCTTTCCTGTTTGCCGATACGAACGAAAAGTCTCCCGATATCCAGTTGGCCTTGTGCACCGGTATCGTCGACGACCATACGCGCAAAAATCATTTGGGACATGGCTATACGCTGCACGTGACACTCATGCGGCCCAAGAGCCGCGGCAGTGTCCGCTTGAAAAGCAACAATGCACAGGACGCACCACTGATTGACCCGGGGTTTCTGTCCGATCCAGATGACTTGAAAACACTGATAAAAGGTACGCAAATCGGCTTTGACATCATGCAAAGCAAGGCTTTTGCACCGTTCCGTGGCGCCATGCTGTATCCGTTGGAACGCAACAACCATGCTCAGATTGAACAATTTTTACGTAATCACGCTGACACTGAATATCACCCCTGCAGCACATGCAAAATGGGTCCGGCCAGCGATCCGCTGGCAGTTGTAGATCCTGAACTACGTGTTTACGGCATTGAAAATTTACGTGTGGTTGATGCTTCCATCATGCCGCAACTGGTATCCGGTAACACCAATGCACCCACCATCATGATTGCAGAAAAAGCCGCTGACATGATCAAGGCTTCAGCTAGCTAAGTCGGGCGTTCAAAACCATCCGGGTGTACAAGTTCTTCACCCATCCGTTAGCATTGTTTTTTGTCCTGAATTGAGATTCAGATTTTTCCATTTCTACTTATTTCGATTTCATGAAACTCTATTACTCTGCCGGTGCTTGTTCCTTATCCCCTCACATTGTGCTGAAAGAATCTGGTTTGGCATTTGAGGCCATCGCCGCACCTACCAAGACCCATCGGTTAGCAGATGGCACGGACTACTACACCATCAATCCGCTTGGTTATGTTCCATTGTTGGTGCTTGATGATGGGACCCAGTTACGGGAGGGTCCAACAATCGTGCAATACATCGCGGATCAGGTACCCGCCAAGAAATTGGCTCCTGCAAACGGCACATTCGAACGGTACAAGTTACAGGAATGGCTGACTTTTATCGGAACAGAACTGCACAAAGGATTTTCACCACTTTTTACGCCCGGCATGCCAGAAGAGGCCAAGATCATTGCCAAGACCCGATTGAATTCACGTCTGCAATGGGTCGATGGGGAATTGGCAAAAACACCTTACCTGATGGGTGACACGTTCACCGTAGCAGATGCTTACCTCTTCACTGTAACTGGATGGGCACCACATGTGGGAATTGATCTATCGTCTCTGCCGCATATTCTTGAATTCCGCTCCCGTGTTGGTGTACGTCCTGCGGTCATCGACGCGATGAAGTCCGAAGGACTCATTAAATAGTTATCAAATAAACATGTTTAGTAGCGTGCTCTGATGCAAACAGAATTTTTTACCACTGTCAAATGATAGTTCTGTGGATAGTTCTTGGATAAGGTCACTGTTGTCCACAGGCAGGTTGAATTTACTGAAGTTATCCCTTTTGACCTGACCTGAAAAACACTGTCACCCACATCACTTGAGCTGACCTAACCATTTGATTTACAAGAAGATTTATTCCTTTTCCACACATTAATGGCATCTCTATCTACTACTACTATCTTTAAATAATGGATATTGAAGAAGAACAGCATCCAACTCAATTCACGATTTTTTAAAACTTTCTTTTGGATTCCAGCGTTTAAGCAGCAGAGCATTGCTCATCACACTGACTGAGCTCATCGCCATTGCAGCACCGGCAACAACCGGATTTAAAAAACCAAATGCTGCTAACGGAATTCCCGCCACGTTGTAGATAAAAGCCCAGAACAAGTTTTGCCTGATCTTTGCCACAGTTCTGGTAGAAATAGCAAGAGCTGCCGCCACCAATGCGGGGTCACCGCGCATCAGGGTAATGCCAGCTGCGTGCATGGCAACATCGGTACCGTTACCCATCGCAATGCCAACATCAGCTGCTGCCAAAGCTGGCGCATCATTAACACCATCACCTACCATGGCTACTGTGTGACCGCCGGATTTCAAACGCAAGATAAACGCAGCTTTATCCCCTGGCAGAACCTCAGCCATTACCTCCCCTTGTTCCGGTTTTAAGCCAAGACGACGAGCCATGCTTTCTGCTGCACATTGGTTGTCACCTGAAATCATGACTGTTCTGATGCCTTTTGTACGTAAATCAGCCAAAGATTCCCTTACCCCTGGCTTGGGTTCGTCACCAAAAGTCATCAAGGCAAGAATACGGATATGTTCAGCCAAGCCATGACGCTCTGGTTGACGTTGTGCAAGCACTGATACCGTCTCCCCTGTCTTTTGAAATTCAAGCGCCTGTGAGCCTGCCAGTGCACCTTCACTCTCAATTTTGACCCCTAGCTCAGTCATCCAACGCAGACTTCCAATCAAATAACTATTCCTTTCGCTGGCTTGCTCTACTTCCCCCTCGGTTCCACGCCCTGGCAAGGTACGCACATTAATGGGTCCTGTGATAGAAATTCCACGCTCTTTCGCCATTGCCAATACCGCTCGCGCAAGCGGATGCTCACTACCACTTTGAAGACTGGCTGCAATACCCAACAATTGGCTTTGCCTCAAAAAAATCCTGTCTATCGAAGTTATTGCATTACTTGGCGCTTTAAGAAGGTCTTGGTTGTCGACAACAAAATGAGTAAGACGAGGACGACCCAGAGTGAGGGTTCCAGTTTTGTCAAACGCAACCACATCAACCTTATGCGCAATTTCCAACGCCTGTGCATCTTTGATCAAAATGCCATGTTTGGCTGCTACGCCAGTACCTGCCATGATGGCAGCTGGCGTGGCCAGTCCAAGTGCGCAAGGACAAGCAATAACCAGCACAGCAACCGCACGGATCACGGCCAGTTCAAAAGGGTGTCCGGTCAACCACCAACCCAACAAAGTTATCAAAGCGATGATCAACACGACTGGAACAAAAACTGCACTGACCTGATCAACCAAGCGCTGGATGGGTGCTTTTGCCGCCTGTGCGTCTTCCACCAACCGAATGATGCGCGACAAGACAGTTTCTGCGCCGGTGGCGGTTACCTGCATGACGATGCGGCCATCGCCATTGACCGAACCGCCAGTCAATGTCATGGCAGGTTCTGAACCCGCCTGTTTATCAACAGGTAGTGACTCTCCCGTGAGCATTGATTCATCGACCTGTGTGCACCCTTCTAACAGTACGCCATCAACCGCGATACGTTCGCCTGCCAGCACCACCAGACGATCACCAACCAGAACCTCGCTCACGGGTACATCAATTTCACCATCGGGTCCAATCAGGCGCGCTACATCCGGCCGCAAGGCATGCAAGGACCGGATCGCTGAGGTGGTTTGATGTTTCGCCCGCGCTTCCAGCCACTTACCCAACAAGACCATGGTGATGACAACCGCCGAGCCTTCGAAATACAGGTGTACGTTGCTGCCTGGCGCGGCCGTCAGCCAGAGCCACATCGACAGAAGCCAACCCGCGCTGGTACCGATGGCAACCAGCAAATCCATGTTTCCTGCCAGCGCCTTGAGGGCATGCCAGCCCGCTTTGAAGAAGCGAGCGCCCAAAATGAACTGAACCGGTGTTGCCAGCGCAAACTGAATCCAGGCGGGCAGCATCCAGTGCCGACCCAACAACTCGCCGAACATGGGTAAAACGAGCGGGAGAGATAACGCCAAGCCGATGGCAACCGGCGCAAAGCCCGACCAGGGAGTGGTATCACGCACGTCCAGAGCCGCATTGGCAGCCACGGGTTCATAACCGGCATCGCGCACACTGCGCCGCAACCGGGCTTCCATCTGATCCGCTGGAGCATAGATGACACGTGCCGATTCCGTTGCCAGGTTAACGGTGGCACTTTGCACACCCGGAACCTTCTTCAAGGCTTTTTCGACGCGTGCCACGCAGGAGGCGCAGGTCATACCGGCGATCCCGATGTCCAGGGTGTCGGCGGAAACGAATGAGGATGACGAAGTATTCATACCGGTAAGCCTAATGCTTCCCACCATGTCAAGGTCAAGGAATTTATGAAGCGCTTGACCTTACCACCAGGGTAAGGTTCAAAATCCACAGATTGCGCAATAAATTTTTTGATCCCGTTTACTTTCAGGAGTTTTTATGAATCAGACTTTTACCGTTTCCGGCATGACTTGCGGTCATTGCGAAAAGGCGGTTATCCGCGCGGTCAAACAAGTTGATCCACAAGCGGAGGTCAAGATCGACCGCAGCCTGAACAAGGTTGAGGTGGAATCGACACAAGCACGCGAATTGCTGAGCAAAGCCATTGCCGAAGAGGGCTACGAAGTCGCTGCATGAGTAATTCGACTCGGCCGAATGCAATGTCGACCATCGCTTGGCCGGTCGCGATCGGCATGGCAGCACGCTTGTCGGATGTATCGGCCAAGATGGTGCGTCATTACGAAGCCCTGGGATTGCTGTCACCGGTGGCGCGCACCGACAGTGGCTACCGACAGTACAGCGAATCAGATGTGCGAACGCTGCAGTTCATTAAACGCAGCCGGACGCTTGGTTTTTCGATGGCGGAGATCGCCGACCTGGTTGGTTTGTGGCACAACCGCCAGCGCACCAGCGCCAGTGTCAAGCAAATCGCACAGAAACATGTGCTTGACCTGTCGCAGCGCATCGAAGCCATGCAGGCCATGCAGCGCACGCTGGCGTCGCTTTTGGACCATTGCCACGGCGACGAACGCCCCGATTGCCCGATTCTGGACGACCTGGCTGGCAGTTGTTGCCGGCCAGGTGTTTAATCCCTTTTTCGTTAACCTTTCAAGGAGCCTCAAATGAAGTCAAACGTTGGCGGTATTGACCGCATATTGCGCATCGTGAT
>CAITXW010000257.1 GCA_903896425.1 uncultured beta proteobacterium
AGCAGCAGCATGCCGGATTGATTTTTCAGGGAGTTGCGCTTGTTCATGGTCTGGTCAGCAGGCTTGCGGGTTGCCGGGGTTGGTGCTGGTGAGTTTGGGGTCGCACATGCGGATTTGGCCGCCGGCCGTAACGATCACCCGCAGGCAGCGCATGGTGCCGCCGGCCGTGGCGCAAGTTGCGCCGCCGCTGCTGTTGGAGATGTCGAACAGCGCGCTGTTGCCGGGCGGCAGGGTGCTGGCTTTGCCAAAACCGTTGAAGCTCAGCGTGGTGGTGAAGGTGGCGGTTGCGGCTGCGGCGCCGGTGGAGGTGATGACTTGTGATGTGGTCACCGTGGCGTTGCTGGAGCCCTCGGCCGCGCTGCGCGCCTGGATGCTGGCCGGGCAGTTTGTTCCATCCACAGTGGCGCAGCCCACGGTCCAGGACGAACCGCTTCCCAGCACGAATTGAACGATGGTGTTGCGCCGTGTCGCCTCGGCGCGGGCCATGCTCAGCCCGTTCTGAATTGCCTCAGCGGCGTTGCGGATCTGCGAGTTTTGAAGGTACGTGCTGAAACTCGGCAGGCCCATGGCCAGCGCCAGGACCACGATGGCCATCCCGACCAGGGTTTCGATCAGGCTGATGCCCTGCTGGAAGCGCAGAAGTTTCAACAATTGCCTCCCTTTTTGGTGACCCAGCAGGCGGCGTTGGTGGCCCAGCCCGATGGCACGGCGGTGGTGGCTTTGGTGTTGCTTTGATCAACCGTGAAGGTAAAGCCCGCCATGGTGCCGGTGCCGACAGCCTGCAAGCTGAACGCTGTGGCGGTGGCGGCAGAACAACTGAACGTGAAATACGGGCTGGCGGTCGTGTCAGTGCTGCAGGCAGGTGCGCTGGCATAGGTCAGGTTGTCCTGAAAGAACTGCTCCATCTGCACGCGTTTGGCGGCCAGGTTCGAGGTGGCCTCCGGAATCTTGCCGCGAACAACGTAGTCGGTATAGGCGGGCAATGCGACCGCAGCCAGGATACCAACAATGGCGACAACGATCATCAGCTCAACCAGGGTAAAGCCGGACGATGCGCATATTTGCGACTTGGGTGGTTTCATGTTCTGTTACTTTTCAGGGGCTGCTTGATATTTGAAAATTATCTCGCGGTCCCGGGAAGAACACACAAACGCCGGACAAACGGTTGCGTCGACCCGACCAGTGGCAACTGACTGTCGTTTATCCGGACAGGAACTTCATCGCAAGGTGATTGGGGGCGTCGATTCAGCCAATCCCGGGCCCGGTTGCCCCATCAAACCCGAGCGCGGCCAGCAGTGGCAGGTCGCCTCTGTTCTCGACGCCCAGCGCCAGCACGGTGATGCCCAGGGCGTGCGCCATGTTGCACAGGCCCTTGAGGAATTCCTGGTTGCCTTCGTTGCCGGTGATGCCGCGGATGTAGCTCGGGTGCACCTTGATGTAGTCCAGGCCCAGGTCGGCGAGTTTGCCGCTGTCGGCAAAGCGCTGACCAATATACTCGATGCCGACGCGGCAGCCGAGTTGCTTGAGCTTGCGCGCGAGTTCGCGGAAGGCATCGAACTGGCGGAACACGCCGTACTCGGGCACTTCAAACAGCAGGCGCTGACAGATCTCAGGGTAGGCTTTGAGCAGTTGCGTGAGTTCGTGGCGGAAGGCGTGGTCGGCGATGGTTTCGGCGGACAGGTTCACCGCGATGTCGCCCGAGCTGGTGCGCAGGTGCTCGATGGCGAGTTTGACCACGCCCAGATCGATCGGTGCGGTCAGATTCAGTTGCGCCGCCATCGGCATGAATTCACCCGCCGAGAGCAGAGTGCCCTGGGCGTCGCTGCGCAGGCGCAGCATGCCTTCGCGGTGCAGGGCAACGGCGCCGTCGCCCGACACCACCGGGAAGAAGCTCAGCGCCAGGCGGCCACCGGCCACGGCCTCGGTCAGCAGGGTGCGCCACTGCTCGGCCGGCAGTGCGGCCTTGGCCTGGCTGTCTTCCACCGCATGCCAGTTGTTCTGGCCCTGGCTGGCAGCCTGGGCCAGTGCTTGGTCGGCCTGGGCCAGCAAGTCGCCCATGTTCTGCTCGCGCTGGTAGCGCACGGCACTGAGGTGGAACAGTTCGGGCACTTTGTCCTGCCATTTGGGCAAGACGTTTTGCAGAAGCCGCGCATGGATGTCCTTGGCCGCTTCGGTCGCGGTGGCAAAGGTCGGGCAGACGATGGCGAATTCCGCGCCCTTGATGCGACCGGCGCGCTGGCCGATGCGGCCGTTGCCGCTGTCGTAAAGCGTGGTGCCAACGTCTTTGAGCAGCGCATCGGCCTGCTGGCGGCCGAGTTGGGTGTTGAGCTCGTTGAGGTCGGGCAGGCGCACCATGACCAGGGTGCCGCTGGAGCCGAACTGGTCGCCCTGTAGTGCTTCGCGCAGGTGCGACAAAAAGTAGTCGCGGCTTGACAGGCCGGTGACGGCGTCGCGGTTGAACTTCTGGCGCAGGGCTTCCAGGCGCGTCGCCTCTTCGGTGAACAGGGTCTTGAGCCGGCCCACCATCTCGTTCATGGCGCGCGCCACGCTTTTGAGTTCCGGTGTGCGCGGCTCAGTGATGGTCAGGAAACGGCGCTCGGCAATGGCTTGCGCCTGGTCCACCACCTGGCCCAGTGGTCGGGTGATGATGCGCAGCGCCAGCGTGCCGGCCAGCCCCGCCAAGGCGGCGCCGAGCACAAACCAGAGCAGCAGTTCAAGCGTGCCGTCCCACAGGCTTTGGTAGGCATAAATGTCCTGGCTGGCCAGCGTCAGCGTGCCGTACTGGATCCAGCCGTCCTGCACCAATGCCTGTCCGGGCGTGGTGTGGATCGGGATCAGCTTGACAAACCAGTCTGGCGCACCCAGAAGCTTGCTGGTGGAAACGCGCTCAACCAGTGTCTTGCCTGTGGGCGAGGTGATGCGGATGAAGCGGTAGTGGCCGGCGTCGAACTGGGCCGCCACCTGCAATTCGACCGTCACTTCGTCCTTGGGCAACTGCGTCAGCGACAGCGCCAGCGCGGTGGCGTTGTCGATGTTCTTGACTTGCAGTTGCTGCTCCAGGTAGTGGCGCGCCGAGAGCACGCTCACGACCATACTGCCGCCAAAGGCGATGCTCATGACCAGGGCGATGGCAATCCAGAGTTGTTTGATGAGTGACATGGTGGGCTCGCTGGATAAAAAGGGGGTCAAAGGCCTTCCTGGCGCATGCGCACAAGCACATCGCGCCAGCGTGACAGGCGGGCGGTGGGGTCGGCAGAGGAGGTGGTGGCACCACCGACCCACAGGCCGTCACCGTTGAAGCTGAAGACCGGGCTCAGATCGGTGCGCATGGAAGCCGGGCGCACGCTGGAAATCAGATTGTCAAGAATCAAAGGTTCTTCCGTTGGCTGCGGGTAGTAGCCCAAAACCATGTGGGCAATCGGTGTTGTTGAGCCAACCTTGTAGCGCACATAGACCAGGCGCAGATGCTCGTTGCCGATGCCCAGCATCTGCAGTGTCATGTACTTGGAGATGGCAAAGTCTTCGCAGTCGCCGGCGCCGTTGCCCATGAATTCGAGCGGTGTGGCCCAGTAGTCTTCCTCGTGGTAAACCTCCATGTCCGACTTGAACAGGATGCGGCGATTGAAGAAAGTATTGACCTTGTTGACCTTTTCGCTGTCGGGCAGGGCGCGTGATTCTTCGATCAGTTGGCGCCAGGCGGCTATCGTCTGTGCCGCACGTTCGCCGTAGCGTTGCAGCGCCAGGGCCTGCGTCTTGTCCAGGTTCGGTTCGGCCAGTGAAGCGACCCAGGCCAGCGCCAGACCCAGCACCAGCGCGCACGCGCCAAACCACAAACCGCGCACGGCAGTGGTCAAACGGGTGTCGAAGAGCTTGGGCATTGTGGAGGCAGAGAGTAGTCTATTTGACCTTGGGACGACAGAGACAGATGTCCTGATAATTGGAATGGCCAATAGTAGGTTCGTCTGGTGCCCAATAGGAGTTTGCTGCCGTTGTTCTCCATGCTTAACCTTACATGGTTACATCCGGTAACAACGTGGGGTATAACTCTGATCACGCAGACAAGCTTATGTTTGCGATCCGTTGGAGAGTAAGAATGAAAAACAAATTTTCTTTGGTGCTGATATTTGCCGCTGTATCGGCGGCCTGGAGTGTCCAGGCACAAACACTGCCGGGCCCGATGGTCCAGGCGGCACGCAAGGCCGTGGCCAGCAACCCCGAGGTGCAGGCGCGCTGGAATGGTTTCAAGGCGGCTGACAGTGAGCGCGATGTGGCGCGTGGCGGCTATTTCCCGCAACTCGATCTCAACGCAAGCAGCGGACGCGAGAGCCGCGACTCGCCCCTGGCGGCGCCAACGGGGAGCTACGGCACTTACAACTTCAACAGCGCGCAGCTCACGCTCACGCAGATGCTGTTTGACGGCATGTTCACCGCCAATGAAGTCAAGCGCCTGGGCTACGCCAAGCTGACGCGTTACTACGAACTCACTGAAGCGACTGAAACGGCAGCCCTGGAAGCCGTGCGTGCCTATACCGATGTCTTGCGTTACCGTGAACTGGTGGACGCTGCGACGCAGAACTACGCCGAGCACAAGCAGGTCACGGCGCACGTGGAAGAACGCGCCGCAGGCGGCGTGGGACGTGGCGTTGATGTGGAACAGGCCAACGGCCGGCTCGCCCTGTCGGAGTCCAATCTGCTGACTGAATTGACCAACCTGCACGATGTCAGCGCACGTTATCTGCGTGTGGTCGGCGAGAAACCTCCCGCCGCCCTGCCCGCGCTGCCCGACCCGTTCAAGCTTGGCACGCTGCCGGCCTCAACCGAGGTGCTGATGCGCGACGGTTTGCAGGGCAGCCCCACGCTCAACGCCGCGGTGGAAAATGTGCGCGCCTACAAGACGGCGATCGAGTCACGCAAGGCGCCTTACATGCCGCGCATTGATGTCCGCGCTTACGCCAATGGCGAAAACAACACCGGCGGCATTGTCGGCGCCACGCGCGTCAACGGCGTGCAAGTGGTCCTGAACTACAACCTGTTCCGCGGCGGCGCGGATACAGCCCGCGAGCGCCAGGCGGTGAACCAAAGTGAACAGGCGCGCGATCTGCAGGAGAAAGCCTGCCGCGACGTGCGCCAAACGCTCTCCATCGCCTACAGTGATGTACGCAGCCTGACCGAGCAGCAGCGTTACATGGACCAGCACCGGCTGGCCACCGAGAAATCGCGCGAGGCCTATCGTCAGCAGTTTGACATCGGCCAGCGCACGCTGCTGGACTTGCTCGACAGCCAGAACGAATTCTTTGAAGCCAGCCGCGCCTATATCAATGCGCGCTACAACCAGGTGGGCGCACAGGCCCGCACCTTGGCTGGCATGGGCCAACTGGTGAGTGCGCTGGGTGTGAGCCGCGCGGACGTGCCCAGTGCGCCTGACGCGGGTCAGGATCGCAATGGGATTGATCCGGCCGAGGTCTGCCCGATGGAAGAATCGTTGGTGGATAGTTTGGACAAGATCAAGGCGCAGACCGTGATTCCGGTACGCGTCCGCGCCAAAGCAGCGACACCCCCGCCAGCACCAGCACCGGTATCGACCAAGATCAGTTTGTCATCGGACGCATTGTTTGACTTCAACAAGGCCGACATCAAGGCTGAAGGCCAGGCCAAACTCGACGCCCTGGTTGCACGCATCACCGGGACGCAGCTTGACATGGTGATTGCCACCGGTCACACCGACGCCATCGGCAGCGACGAGTACAACAACCGCTTGTCGCTGGCGCGTGCCGATGCCGTCAAGGCCTACCTGGTGGGCAAGGGTGTGGACGTGAAGCGCATACGCACCATCGGCAAGGGCAAGTCCGAGCCGGTTGCCGATAACGCCACCCCGCAAGGGCGAGCCAGGAATCGTCGCGTCGACATCGAGGTGCAGGGCGCCACGAAGTAAGTCGGTAAACGCCGTATCGAACAACGGCCCTGCGGGGCCGTTGTCTTTTAGCGTAGCACGGGCGCGTCGGGCAATTCGTTTGGATTGCTTGCGTCCGCTGCCTGCGGAAAATGTTGCTGCAGCAGGGCCGAGACCTGCGCCAGCGCTTGGCTCAGGCCGTTCTCAAAACGCCCGTCCTTGAAAGCTGCGCTCATGCCTGCCACCATGGTTTGCCAGACTTGTGGATTGACCTTGTCGTTGAGTCCGCGATCCGCGACCAGTTCGATGGCTTGCTCGGCTAGCAGCAGGTAGATCAGCACGCCGTTGTTGTGCGCGGTATCCCAGACGCGCAGCTTGCCAAACAGCGCCAGGGCGCGCTGGCGTGTGATGTGCTGTGTTGATGCCTGGCGCCCCAAATAGCTCAGTGGCAGGCTGGTTTCAACAAAAATGCGAATTTCACCGGAGTGCCGTTGTTCGCTGGCGGCTACCGCTTGCGTGAGCCGTTGCACCAGGTCGGGTGCCAGCACGTGCCGCTTCGGCACGGCGCTGCGCCAGCGATGTTTGAGGATGCGTTTGATTTGAACCAGCATTACCAGTCTCCCGAGGCGCCGCCGCCGCCAAAATCGCCACCGCCGCCTGAAGTGAAACCACCCCCGCCACCCCCGCCACCAGAACCAAAACCACCGCCCCCGCCCCATCCGTGACCGATGCTGCCGCCGAATCCGTGTCCGATGCCGGAGAACAGGGCAATCAGCAGCGCCACCAGTGCAGCCAGGCCGGCCAGCAACAGGCTCGATGTCAGCAACAGCGCAGCCGCACCGAAGACGCCGCCGGTGGCCAGGGCACCGAGCCAGTTGCCAAGCAGGCTGCGCGCCACGCGGGCAAGCACGGGCACCACAATGAACAGGAAGATCGCCAGATCGGTCCACTGAAATTCACCGCCCGTCCAACGCGTTTGCGTTTTGGGCGCGGGTAAATCCTCGCCGCTGATGCGCGCCATGATCTGATCGGCCGCGGCGCCCAGCCCGCCGGCGAAATCGCCTTGTTTGAAGCGCGGCGTGATGGCCTCGTCGATGATGCGTTTGGCCGCCAGATCCGGGATGGCACCTTCGAGCGTTTTGGCCACCTGGATGTTGATTTTGTGATCGCTCTTGGCGACCACCAGCAGCAGCCCGTCACCAAGGCCTTTGCGCCCGATCTTCCAGGTGTTGGCGACGCGGTTGCTGTAGCTGAAGATGTCTTCGGGCTGCGTGCTGGCCACCAGCAGCAGCACGATTTGCGTGCCGTGGCTTTGCTCGAATGCACCCAACTTATCCTCTAGTTGCAGCCGTTGCGGCGTGTTCAGCGTGTCCGTGTTGTCGATCACATGGCCGGTGAGTGCCGGTACCGGCTGCTGCGCCAGTGCCGGCGCGAGCGCCAGCAGCAAACCCAGACTGAGCGCGCCCAGCCAGTGAGCCAGCACGGCCAGGTGGTTGGAGAGCCGCCGCCACATGGGCATGGCGTTCATGGCTTGGCAGGTGTTTACTTCTTGCCGAAGTCAACCACCGGGGGCGTGCTGATGGCCGCCTCGTTGGCCACTGTGAAGGCCGGCTTGACCTGGTAACTGAAAACCATGGCGGTCAGGTTGCTGGGGAAACTGCGGGCCAGCACGTTATAGGCCTGCACAGCCTGGATGTAGCGGTTGCGCGCCACCGTGATCCGGTTTTCGGTGCCTTCAAGCTGCACGCGCAGGTCGCGAAACCCCGCGTTGGCTTTGAGCGTTGGATACTTTTCGGATACGACCATCAATCGGCTCAGGGCCGAGCCGAGTTCACCCTGCGCCGCCTGGAACTTCTGGAACGCCTGCGGGTTGTTGAGTGTTTCTGGCGTGACCTGAATGGAGGTCGCCTTGGCGCGCGCCTCGATCACCTTGGTCAGGGTTTCCTGTTCGAACGCGGCCTCGCCCTTGACGGTGGCCACGATATTGGGCACCAGGTCGGCGCGGCGTTGGTACTGGTTGAGTACTTCGCTCCAGGCTGATTTGGTTTGCTCGTCGAGACTTTGAAAATCGTTGTAGCCGCAGCCCGCAAGACCGAGTGCGCTCAGGAGGATCAAGAACCAGCGTGTCATAAAAATCTCCTGTCTGTGAAACGTTACATTAGCATAAACCCGAACCCTGACACATGCCTAAAGACAAGAAAACAGCCGTCACCGTCGCCGGATTGGCGGATGACATTGAAACGACCTTTTATGAGGCTCTGCGCAGCGCTGATCTGGAGAAATTGATGGCCTGCTGGGCCGACGAAGACGATCTTGTCTGCGTTCATCCAAGCGGACCGCGACTGATCGGGCTGGGCGCCATTCGTGCGGCGTTCGAGATCATGTTTTCCAAGGGCAGCATTCAGGCCTGGCCCGAGTCCGTGCGCAAGGTCGAGTCGCTCACGAGCAGCGTGCACAACCTGCGTGAGCGCATCGAGGTCATGACCCAGGAGGGGCCGCAACTGGTCTGGGTTGTCGCCACCAACGTCTACCACAAGACGGCGCAGGGCTGGCGCATGGTGGCGCACCATGCCAGTCCCGGTTCGGAGCAGGACGCGCAGGAAGTTGTCCAGACAGCGCATACCCTGCACTGAGGCCATGACCGACCGAGCTCGATGGCAGTCCGTTATCCGATGAACTATGCAGCGCCGTTGTGGTTGCCGGGCGGGCATTTGCAGACGATCTGGCCGGCGCTGGGCGGGCCGCGCCTTGAACAGCCTTTGCCGGCGTACCGGCGCGAACGCTGGGACACGCCTGACGGTGATTTCATTGACGTTGATTGGCTACCAGGGCCGCCGAACCAGACCCTGCTGGTGCTGTTCCATGGTCTTGAAGGCTCGTCTGCCAGTCATTACGCACTGGCCTTTGCCGATTACGCGCGGCGGCAGGGCCTGGCCTTTGTCGTGCCGCATTTCCGGGGCTGTAGCGGCGAGTTGAACCGGGGACCGCGCGCCTACCATTCTGGGGACTTCGAAGAGATTGGCTGGATTCTGGCGCGCTTGCGCCAGCAGCATCAAGGAGCGCTGCTGGCGGTTGGCGTTTCATTGGGCGGCAATGCGCTGCTGCGCTGGGCCGAAGAAATGGGCTCGCAGGCCGCGCGCGTGCTGACAGCGCTGGCGAGCGTGTCGGCACCGCTCGATCTGGCTGCCAGCGGGTGCGCCATCGGGCGCGGCTTGAACCGACTGATCTACACCCGCCGCTTCCTGAGTACGATGAAACCGCGCGCCCTGCAAAAGCTCGCGCAGCATCCGGGTTTGTTCAAGGCCGATGCGTTGCGCACTGCGCAAACACTCTACGAATTTGACAACGTCTTCACGGCCCCGCTGCATGGTTTTCGCAATACCGAGGACTACTGGGCGCGCGCCTCGGCCAAGCCGCACCTGCAGCAGATTCGCATCCCGGCGCTCGTGCTCAACGCGTGCAATGATCCGTTTGTGCCGGCTAGCTGCTTGCCGCAGTCACCGCTGGGCGACTGGGTGACGCTGTGGCAGCCGCGCCAGGGTGGGCACGTCGGTTTTCCCGGCGCCCCCTTCCCGGGCCATATCCGGGCTCTGCCGCAGGCCGTCGGTGGCTGGTTGGTGGCGCAGATTCAAGGCCAGGTGGCAAGGGGCGAATCCCATGGATGAGATCGTCAAACAAGCGCTGGTTAAATGGCCCAAGGTGCCCGCTTGCTACGGCTGGCTGGGGCTGGACGCACGCGGCAACTGGTACCTGCGCGACGAGCAGGCCCAGATGCAGGGGCCGTTTTCAGGCGGTCGTGGGGCTGGCAAGGGCGACGAGCTGCGGCATGCAGGTTTGATCGATTTCATCGCGCGCAACTATGAGCGCGACGCACAGGGTCGCTGGTATTTCCAGAACGGCCCGCAGCGCGTCTATGTGGAACTGGAAGCCACGCCGCTGATCTGGCGCGTCAATGCTGATTTTTCTCTGCACGACCACCTCGGTCGCGCGGCCCACTGGCAGGCGTGCTGTCTCGACGAGCAGGGACGTCTGTACCTGCAAACCGATACCGGCTTTGGTCTGGTGCACAGCATGGACACGGGGTACGCGGCCGACGCCATCGAGCAGGGCCGATGGCCTCTGCAGGATGTGCTGGCAGCCGATTTGCCGCTGCGTTTTGGCTATGTGATGAGCCCGCAGCTGCAGCAGCAGGCCTAGCGGGCGTGTTTTATTTGGCGGCCGATGCAGCCGTCGCGGCCGATGCGGCTGCCGCCGGCGCCTTGGGCGCTTCAAACTTGGCGCCGCCCGCGTTGGCCATGTAGACCACGGCGCGACCGATTTCCACTGCTTCAAAGTCACCGCCGCCTTGCGGTGTCATGGCGTTCTTGCCCTTGAGCGCCGAGTTCAGCAAAGCCTCGTAACCGGTTTTGATGCGCGGCGCCCAGGCCGCAGCGTCACCAAATTTCGGCGCCCCCACCAAACCTGCCGTGTGGCAGGTCGTGCACTGGATCTTGAAGACTTCCTCGCCCGTTCTGAGCTGCCGGTTGGCGTCACGAATTTCGATGTGCCCGACCTTCTGGATGCGGGTCATGATGGCTTTCTCCACATTCACCGCACCGGCGGCCGGTTTGTCGCCTGAGACCACGTAGTACACCAGCGCGATGATGATGAAGATCGGCAGCACGAACGAGAAGAATACCGTTGCCAGCAGTTGTTTGGGGGTTTTCACCGGCCCGGTGTGGGCATCGTCGTGATCCGAGGCTTGGTTCTGGTCGCTCATAGGGTCCTGTCTGGTTCGGGGCGTTGAAAGCAGGGCGCGATTATAGCGGTCAGCCCCATAAAAATGCCTGCGCTGCGAACCGGCCGGTCCGTGGCGCCAGGCCCACGGGGCATTTTCCCGAGATTGACCGGTTTGTGCGTTTTCTCAATGGCCGGCCAAGCTGATCCGGATTTAATTTCCGATGATCGGGTCTGGTCTTTTGCGCAAGAGATCACCGACCGGCGAAAGAGAGGTCACTATGGAACGAATCTGGTTGAATCACTACCCGAACGGAATTCCGGCCGAGATCGACCTGGATGAGTTTGACTCGCTCAATGAGGTGCTGCTGCGCAGCTGCGAGCGCTTTGGCGAACTGCCCGCCTACAGCAACATGGGCGCGTCGCTCAGTTATGCCGAACTCGACCGTGACAGCCGCGACTTCGCGGCCTTTTTGCAAAAGTCGCTGTGCTTGCACAAGGGTGATCGCGTGGCCATCATGATGCCCAATCTGCTGCAGTACCCGGTGGCGCTGTTCGGCATCCTGCGCGCCGGCATGGTGGTGGTGAACGTCAACCCGCAGTACACCGCGCCCGAGCTGGAGTACCAGCTCAAGGATTCGGGCGCCGTGGCCATCGTCGTGCTGGAGAACTTTGCCCACACCCTGCAAGAGGCGCTCGAGCGCAATCTGACGCTGAGCCCGGTCGTCATCACGACCGAGGTCGGTGACATGTTTGGGATGGTCAAGGAAATTTTCACCAACGTCGCTGTCAAGTACCTCAAGCACATGGTGCCCAAATGGAAGATTGAAGGCGCCATCAAATTCAAGGCCGCCTTGCGCGAAGGGCACGAGCAGGATCTGGAAGACGTTGCGCTGACGCACAAAGACACCGCTTTCCTGCAATACACCGGCGGCACCACGGGTGTCGCCAAGGGCGCCGTGCTGACCCACGGCAACATGGTGGCCAACCTGCAACAGGTTGGCGCCTGGATCGCGCACGACCTGCTCGACGGCAAGGAGGTCTTCATCTGCCCGCTGCCGCTCTACCACGTCTATGCGCTCAACTCCGCCCTGGTGTTCATGAAAATCGGCGCGCACACCGTCTTGATCACCAACCCGCGCGACATGCCGGCCTTCATCCACGACCTCAAGAAATACCGCTTCACGGTCATGATCGGCGTCAACACGCTGTACCGCGCCCTGCTTGACGACCCCGGCTTTGCGCATGTTGACAGCAGCAGTCTCAAGGTTGCCAACGCCGGCGGCATGGCGGTGCAGCGCGTGGTCGCGCAGCGCTGGAAGCAGGCCACCGGTGTGCCCATCATCGAGGCCTACGGCCTGACCGAGACCTCGCCGGGCGCGATCTGCAACCCGCTCAACATCGAGGACTGGACCGGCACCATCGGCATGCCGTTTCCCTCCACCGAGGCCGCCGTGCTCGACGACGATGACCGTCCGCTTGCGCTCGGCGAGGTGGGTGAAATCTGTGTGCGCGGGCCGCAGGTCATGGAAGGCTACTGGTGCCGGCCTGACGAAACGCTCAAGGTCTTCACGCCCGAGCGCTGGTTGCGCACCGGCGACATGGGTTTCATGGACGAGCGCGGCTACTTCACCATCACCGACCGCAAGAAGGACATGATCATCGTCTCGGGCTTCAAGGTCTTTCCGAATCAGATCGAAGACGTTGTGGCGCTCCATCCCGGCGTGGCCGAGGTGGCCGCCGTCGGGGTGCCCGATGAGAAGTCCGGCGAACAGGTCAAGATCGTTGTCGTGAAACAGGATCCGGCGCTGACCGAGCAGGCGCTGCTGGCGCATTGCAGTCAGCACCTGACCGGCTACAAGATGCCCAAGATTGTTGAGTTCAGCAGCGAGCCTTTGCCCAAGACCAATCTGGGCAAGATCCTGCGCCGCAAATTGCGCGACGCGCATGTTCAGCATTGGATTGGCGGCAACCGAAGAAAAAATTACCGACGCTGAGCGCAAGCGTCGCGGTGGTCGTTGCGCAGCTTGTCGCAGGCGCTTCCCATGATGTAGAGGGCAATTGACAACTCGCAAGTCGGCGCTGGCGGTGCTCTTTAGCATGAACACAGACTGCGCGCAGGGCCATGCAAGCAGTCTCTTGAGATGTTCAACAAAAGGAGTATTCATCATGAGCAAATTGCGTTTGTTTGAGCCGCGTTTATTTGAACCGGCACTGAGCGATCCGTTCGAATCCATGTTCACGCGCTTCATGGCGCCCATGCGAAAAGCGATGGAAGACGGCGCGCTCGATATCAAGCTCGACGTCACCGAAGCCGATGGCATGTACAAGGTTCGTGCCGACATCCCGGGCGTGAAAAAAGACGATATCAATGTGCGCATCGACGGCAATGTCATTCAAATCGACGCCGAGGCCAGGAAGGAAAAAGAAACAAAGGGCAATGGCGGCAAAGTTCTTTGCAGCGAGCGCTGGGAAGGCGCGGTATCGCGCACCTTCTCGGTGGCGCAGGATGTCGATGAGGCAAAAGCATCAGCCCATTACGAGGACGGCGTGCTGATGCTTGACTTGCCGAAGAAAACGACCGCGCCATCAAAGCGGATCGCCATTCAGTGATGGGTCCGGAGTACCAAGCCAACCAGGCGCTGCGGAATTCTGCCGCCATGTCGGCGCCGCCGATGGAAACCCTTGCCCCATTCGCGCAGGCCGATCGCAGCCTGCTGAATCGGGTTTTGTCCCGATTGCAACCGCAATCCGACATTCCGCTGCGGCTGTCCCTGTGGAACGGCATGCACCACGATCTGGGCGCCGCACCGCAGGTTACCGTGCGTTTGTCGGGACCTGGTTCGCTGCGGTACTTCCTGCCCCCGAGTCTGGACAACCTGGCCGATGGTTACGTCAACGGCCATTTCGACGTGCAGGGCCGGGTTCATGATGTGGTGGCAGCCGCGTCCAGGCTGGCGCATTCGGGTGTGCCAATGCGTGGGCGCTTCGGGCGCCTGTTCAATGCCGTGCGCCACGACCGGGCCAGGGACGCGCGCGCGATCGAGCATCATTACGACGTTTCCAACGACTTCTATCGCCTGTGGCTGGACCCGGCGCTGGTCTACTCCTGCGCCTACTTCCCGACCAGCACTGAAACGCTGGCGGCAGCCCAGAGCGCCAAGCTCGACCACATCCTGACCAAGATCATGCTCAAGCCGGGTGAACGCCTGCTCGACATCGGATGCGGCTGGGGCGCACTGGTGATACGCGCGGCGCAAAAGTACGGCGCGCATGCGGTCGGTGTCACCCTGTCAAAAAATCAGTATGAATTGGCGCAGCAGCGTGTGGCGCAGGCGGGTGTGGCCAGCCAGGTTGAAATCCGCCTGCAGGACTACCGCGATATTGACAAGCGTGACGGACTGTTTGACAAGATCACCTCCATCGGCATGTTCGAGCACGTCGGCCTGAACCATTTGCCGGAGTATTTCGCAAAGATCCATGCGCTGCTGCGAGACGGCGGCCTGGTGCTCAACCACGGCATCACTTCCACCGATGCCGGCAGCGGAGAAACCCCGCTGGGTGCGGCCAGTTTCATTGAGAAGTACGTTTTTCCGAGCGGCGAGTTGCCCCATGTCAGCCTGGCGCTCAAGGACATGCAGGGCGCCGGCCTGGAGGTGCTCGATGTCGAATGCCTGCGCCGCCACTACGCCAGAACGCTGGCCGGCTGGTCGGACAATTACGAGAGCCAAAGCGATTCGATCCGCGCCATCGTCGACGAGACCACGTTTCGGGTCTGGCGCATCTACCTTGCTGGCTGCGCCCTCGCGTTCAGCCAGAACTGGGTGTCCTTGTACCAGCTGCTGGCCTGCAAGGAAGGCAGCAGCGAACACCTCAATCCGACCCCCTGGTCGCGGGCCTACATGTACCCGTCAAATCCGGCGCCAGGCAAGCTTGACGCGCCAGCCGGCTGATACTTGCGCGCGCTTGAGGTTTCGCGCGAAATCGCCGGCGCTACACGCGTCGATGACGGGTTCACGGCCTGGCGTCTTTTTCGTTGTCTTGCTGCGGGCTCGTCAAGCGGTTGATATGGGCCGCAAAGTCCTTGGCCTTGACCTTGTACTGTTTGGCAGAAATTTCGGCGGCGCGGATGGCCAGGCTGGCCAGGGCCCGCTTGCCGCTGAGCCGTTGCAGGTCCTTGAGCACCTTGAGCTCACCGGAGCCGCCAAGGGATCGCGACCATCGATTTCATTGCGGGCGGTGGCAACACCGCCCCCGCTTATTGGGTGGCGCAGATGTTGCGATATCGCAAGTCAGCCTGGCATGCGCTTCCTATCATTTGAACTGAGTTGTTGTGGCCCGCATGGGCCGTTTGCCGGCCCATTTTTCAACTTTGACAATCCAGAAAGGAATGACATGAAACTTCAGCGAACCGCGGCTCACGCTTCGCCTGCGATGGCGGCAACAAAAGGAAAACCGGCGCCGTCGGCCGCCAAGAAAGCGGCTGGCGCACCGGCAAAAAAAATGCGTGCGCACAATGGCGAAGACCGCCTTGAAATGATACGCCAGCAAGCGTATTTTCTATTCACATCGCGCAACGGTGCGGACGGATCCGACTTCGACGATTGGCTTCGGGCAGAGGCCATGGTGGATCAGCTCCTGACAAAGAAGGCGCCGGCCAACCGCCCCGTGGCGTGATGGGCCGAGCAGACCTCCGCGCACAAAAAAGACCCAGCCACGTGGGCTGGGTTAAAAGTTGCTCTCGCCGCTCAGGCCGAGTGCAATTCAGTAGTGGCGCAGAGCGCACCCGCTTTGCCGGGGTTGAAAAACCCCGGCGCGATGCCCGGTCTCAGGCAATGATCTTCACGATCCTGTCCTGTGCGCTGCCCTCGAGCCAAAGGTGTTTGGCCTTGTCCAGTATTTCCCAATAGGTGCGGTCGAGCATGAGCTTGGAATTGAGTTGCGCAATCTCATCCAGACTGTTGACGTCGTAAAACCAGTAAACCCGGTTGTGGCCAAACATTTCAAGGCCGGTTTTCATGGCCAGGCCATAGGTCTTGTTGAGATGCGCCGTCACCTCGCCGCAAAACTGCAGGGCGCCAGGTACACCGGCAACCACCTTGATCGTCACTTTTCGCGTAAATCGATACATACGGATCCCCTTGCAAAAACTGCTTGCTTGCATCGGTGCCGGCTCCATCGTGAACGGCATGCCTGGGTCTCACCGATGTGCGCGGATTGTGCGCCGCCATGCAGTTGCGGCATTGCGAATAATCAAGTACGGAGCAAGAGGGATGCTGATGCGCCAGCCCGGGCCGAAGCGCCAGCTGTGTCAGTGTTGTTTCGAGGTCCTGATGCGCATAAATCCCTGATCACGGCATCGTGTTTAATGTGAAAATACTCTGCAAGAATATTGTTTCTTTATTGGGATGCGTGCTATGCGAACACGTCACCGGAATGCGGTCACTTTATGCGCTGAGCTGAACGCAGGCGCGCTTGACTTTTCTGCGCAAGCGCTTGCACCGGCTCCGGGTGGTTTGGCATGAGCAGCCCCAAGCGACCCCACGCTCCGATCGCAGCAGGTTTTTCGCCGCTGATTCCAGCTTCCGAGACGCAGCGCTTGGTGGAGGACTTGCGCGTACACCAATTCGAGCTTGAGATGCAGAATGATGAACTGCGTCGCTATCAATCAGAATTGGAGTCGTGGCGGTCAAAGTATTTTGACCTGTATGAGTTGGCGCCGGTAGGCTACTGCAGCCTCGATGAAAACGGTCTTATTTTCGACGTCAATCTCACCGCCGCCCGGATGCTCGGTTTACCCCGCTCTGAAGTGCGAAGCAGGCCTCTGTCCCGATTTGTCGGCGAGCGCGATGCAAACCGGTATGAGCTTTTTCGCCGACGACTGCAGAGCAGCGACGTTCCGGAGTCCTGCGATCTGCAATTCTGCACCCATGGCGGTGCGTCGCTCTGGATGCATTTGTCGGGCATCAGGGCGCAGCGCGAAGGCGGTCTGGATACGCTTCACATCGCACTGACCGATATTTCAGTCAGTGTTCGCGCCGAAGAACTGAAGGAGGTTTCGGAGCGAAACCAGGCCCTTCTCAACGCCATACCCGATCTCATCTTTACCAGCAACCGGGATGGTGAATTTCTGGACGTGAAGGCGTCTGAACAGAGTTTCCTTGATGCAGCGCCAGACAGGCTTCTGGGTCGGGTCCTGCACGATGTTTTGCCAAAGTCAACGGCCGACCTGTTTCTGAACTGCTTTGCCGAGGCGCTGGAATCAAAGACGGTGCAGGACTTGAACTACTCACTTTTGCTCGAGGGCCAGGAGAAGCATTTTGAGGCCCGCATCGCGCCATCAACACGGGACAGCGTCATCACCATCGTGCGTGACATCACCGAGCGCAGCAAGATCGCCGGGGACCTTGTTGCTGCCAAACTCAACGCTGAAAAAGCCAACAATTCGAAATCAAGGTTTCTTGCGGCGGCAAGCCATGACCTGCGCCAGCCACTCGCGGCGCTGGACTTGTATGTTGGCGTGCTTCAGCACCAGGTCAGCGCGGAGCAGCACGACCTGATTTGCAAGATTCGCAGTTGCTGCGACAGCCTGACCGAACTGCTGACCGATTTGCTGGACATCAGCAAGCTCGAGGCCGGTGTTGTGGTGCCGGTCCAGTCTGATTTCTCCGTTGATGAATTTTTAGAGGCCATCGTTTCAGTTCATTCGGCCGAGGCAAGCCTCAAGGGTTTGAGTTTGCGTTGGCGCCCCACCAATGCCTATGTTCATTCAGACAGGAAACTGCTGACCCGGATCCTCAACAATCTGATCAGCAATGCCATTCGCTACACCAGCGAAGGGGGTGTGCTGATCGCGTTTCGCCGGCATGAAGGCAAGTCCTGGCTCGAGGTCTGGGACACCGGCATCGGAATCCCCAAGGACAAAGTCGACTTTGTGTTTGATGAGTTCACGCAAATCGGCTCCATCGGTGCCGCAAAGGGCAGTGGCCTGGGCCTGGCCATCGTGGCCAAGACGGCCGGCGTGTTGGGCCTCGGGATTCGTGTGCGCACAAGGCTGGGTCGGGGGTCCATGTTCGCGATCGAATTGCGCAAGGGGCGCAAACCCGAGGCGCAAGTTGAAGTCGTGCGCGAAGTCAAGTCCAGGCACCTTCGGATTGCACTGGTCGACGACGATAGCAAGGTTCTGGCGGCCATCGTCCTTGCCCTGGAGTTCGTGGGCCATCAGGTGATTTCGGCCACAAACGAGGAGGGTCTCATGGAGCGGCTGGGCGCGCAGGCGCCCGACATCGTCATCTCCGATTACCGGCTTGGCACAAAGAAGACCGGATTCGATGTGATCAAGGCGGTCAGAGCGGCCTTTGGCGCGAATCTGCCGGCGCTCATCATCACGGGCGACACCGATCCGGAACTGATCCGAAGCATGGCAAGGCATGGCATCGGCATCCAATACAAGCCGATCAAATTTGACGCATTGCTGACGCTGGTCAGGCAGGCTGCCGAGAGGCGCACGCGATGACTTTGCGCGTCATGCTGGCGGATGACCATGCCTTGTTTCGCGGTGCGCTGAGCGCTTTTTTGAAGCTGCATGCGGACATCGAAGTGGTGGCTGAAGTGGGCAATGGTCTTGACGTGCTGCGGCAATTTGACGCCAGCCGACCGCAGGTGGTGTGCATGGACATCGGAATGGACGAGCTTGATGGCATCGAAGCAACGCGCCAACTGCTGGTCATGGCGCCGGATGTCAAGGTGATCGGCCTGTCGGCTCAGGTCGATCTGTTCAAGGTTGCTGCCTTGTTCGAGGCCGGTGCGCTCGGCTACGTCGTCAAGGGGTCCGCCGCTGGCGAACTGCTAAAGGCCATTCGTACGGTGAGCGGCGGTCAGAGCTATTTCGATCCGGCGCTGGATATCACGGGCCGGGCAGACCTGGCGCCATATTCGACCGGTAGGGCTCGGCGCTAGACACACGCAACACGGCTTCGACTGGCCGGTTGTTGCGCGTTGGGTGCAAACAAGAGTTCATACGACTATTGAGAATCCTCAAGTTCACGCCACCCCCCGGGAACAGAATTTAGCCTTCATTCACTCCAGCCAGATATTGGTTTGCAGCTCATCGGCTGGCTTATCCAGGAGGTTACAAATGAATAAGAAGTTCACCTTGATGGCGGCAGCCGTGTTGACCAGTCTGCTTGCGCAGTCGCAGACACTGCCCGAGCCGCTGGTGCAGGCGGCACGCAAGGCCGTTGCCAGCAACCCCGAGGTTCAGGCACGCTGGAACGGTTTTCAGGCGGCAATGAACGAGCGTGATGTGGCGCGCGGCGGCTACTTCCCGCAAGTCGACCTGGGTGCCTCGACCGGTCGCGAGTCCCGCGACTCGCCGCTGGCGCCAGACGGATCCTACGGCAGCTACAACTTCAACAGTGCTCGGCTCACGCTGCGGCAGATGCTGTTCGACGGTATGTTCACTTCCAACGAGGTCAAGCGCCTTGGTTACGCCAAGCTGACCCGCTACTACGAACTCAGTGAAGCCGTGGAGACGGCGGCCCTGGAAGCAGTGCGTGCCTATGCCGATGTCTTGCGATACCGTGAACTGGTCGATGCCGCGACACAAAACTATGTGGAACACAAGCAGACCACGATGCAAGTCGAGCAGCGTGCCAATGGCGGTGTGGGTCGGGGTGTTGATGCGGAACAGGCCAATGGCCGTCTCGCCCTGGCAGAGTCCAATCTGTTGACCGAACTGACCAATCTGCACGATGTCAGTGCCCGTTACCTGCGGATCATTGGCGAGAAGCCGCCAGCCAACCTGCCCGCGTTTCCTGAATCGTTCAAGGTTGGCGCCATGCCGGTCTCGGTCAGCGACTTGATGCGCGAGGGCCTGCAGGGCAGCCCGGCGCTTAATGCGGCGCTGGAGAATGCGCGTGCCTACAAGACCGCTATCGAGTCCCGCAAGGCGGGCTATATGCCCAGGATCGATCTGCGTGTTTACGGCAGCAGCGAGAACAACACCGCCGGCATTATTGGCAATACGCGGGCCAATGGCGTGGAACTGGCATTGACCTACAACCTGTTCCGCGGTGGTGCTGACAAGGCAAAGGAGCGCCAGTCCGTCAGCGAAAGCGAACAGGCGCGCGATCTTCAGGAAAAAGTCTGTCGCGACGTGCGCCAGACGCTGTCCATTGCCTACAGCGATGTGCGAAGCCTGAGCGAGCAGCAGCGCTACATGAATCAGCACCGGCTGGCCACAGAGAAATCTCGCGAAGCGTATCGCCAGCAATTCGACCTGGGTCAACGCACGCTGCTTGACCTGCTTGACAGTCAGAACGAGTACTTTGAATCGAGCCGGTCCTACATCAACGCCCGTCACAACCAGTTGATAGCACAGGCGCGCACACTCTCGGGCATGGGTCGGTTGGTGGCGGCGCTGGGCGTGGGCCGAAACGATGTGCCCAGTCCACAGGATGCGGGCCAGGACCGTAACAGCATTGATCCGGCTGAGCTGTGTCCGGTGGAAGAGTCCGTGTCGGATACGATGGACAAGATCAAGGCCGAGATTGTGATCCCGGTCCGTGCCCGTGCGGCGCCGGCGCCCGCACCGGTAGCGGCCAAAGCACCCGCCAAAGTCAGCTTGGCCGCCGACACTTTGTTCGACTTCAACAAGTTTGATCTGAAGCCAGCTGGCCTGGCCAGGCTCGATAGTCTGCTTGATGGCATGAAGGGGCTGGCGATCGACATGGTAATTGCCACCGGCCACACCGATTCCATAGGCAGTGATGCCTACAACAATGCTTTGTCACTGGCGCGTGCCGAGGCGGTCAAGGACTACCTGGTTGGCAAGGGTGTCGATGTCAATCGCGTCCGGGTCGTGGGCAAGGGAAGGCGTGAGCCTGTGGCCGACAATGCCACCGCTGAAGGACGCGCCAGGAACCGCCGGGTTGATGTCGAGGTGCGCCAACAAGGCGCTGCAAAACCATAGGCAGACGTTGCGGCCGGTCTGAACGATCGGCACGGCTGACGGTGTAGGTGATGTGGTGGCCTTCGGCCTCGATCGGAGTCGCGCAAACGCTTTCAATTCAATGATCCGCTGCCCCAGCGCATGCCCACCCTTCATGCTGGTGTTGGGCATGCTGTATTTCCTGCGGGGTCAGGCGTCGGGTGCCATCGACGCCCTGGCGCAGCAAGCGCTCCCGGGCCTGCTCGCGCAGGTCTGGCGGTTTGCGGCAAGCGTCCATCATGCACCTGCGCTTGCGGATAGCTGGCTTGCGATGGCGGTGCGAGCGGGAAGATTGTTCATGTTGTTGGTGGCTGCACCGCTTCGGTTTTTTCAGGGTTCAATGGCGCTGCGCCTCATCCAGTCTTCGGCCTCGGCGATCTCCCGGGGCGTGGACCGGTCCACGATCACCGGCATCTGCGCCAGCGTCAGGGTCTTGAGTGCGACGCTGCCGAGAAAAACCCTGGACAGGCCACCGCGACCATGTGAACCCATGAAGATCATGCTGCAGTTCTGGTGCTTTGCCGCGTCGATGATCGCCTGCGCGGTTGCCGGGTTGAACTCGACGAGTTTGCCCGCCGCGACAGCGCATGCCTGCGCGGCGCTCACCACCAGCTCGAGATAGCGCTCGGCGATGGCGCGGCACTGCGTCTCGTAGTCGGCCTCGGACGGGTACTCGAAAGGAATGCCGCCGACATACACCGGGTAGCGGTAAACAGGAACGGAGTGGAAGGCAACGATGCGGACCTTCAGGCGCCTGGCAAATTCCACGGCCTTGAGCGCCGCAGCGATGGACAGCGCCGAGCCGTCGGTGGGAACCAGCATGCCCTCAAAGCCGGGGCTGCTGCGCTGCAGCGTCACCACGTTGTCAGCGCCCATGGCTTCAGGTTCCGAAGTTGAGCAGCGCTTCGTGTGAGTGGATGGTGATCTCGCGCCGGTTGACGCCGATGATGCCTGCACGCCCCAGTGCCGAGAAGGCGCGACTGACCGATTCGAGCGTGACGTTGAGGTAGTTGCCGATGTCGCGCCGCGTCATCGGCAATATGAACTGACTGGCGGAATAGCCCATCGCCGCAAAACGCCTGGCCTGAATGGTCAGGAAGTGCGCCACGCGCACGTCGGTCTTGGTCAAACAGGTCATGGCGTAGGTGCTTTGCTCGCGAACAATCTCGCGGCTGATGGCCCAGCAGGCCACCAGCTCGAGATCGTTGCCGGAGCGCTCGCGTGCAAAAAGCGACTCGGCCGGGATCTTGATCAAGTCGCAGTCGGTCAAGGCCACGACCTCGCTCATGTACTTGCCCTGGCAAATGCCATCGGAGCCGAGCAGGTCGCCCTTCATCGGAAAGGCAATGACGTGCTCGCCACCGTCGAGTTCCACCATCGACGTCTTCATGGCGCCCAGACGGACGACGTAAAGCCCGTCGAAAGCCTGCCCCGCGCACAGCGCGGACTGCCCGGCCTTGAGGCGCCGGCGCCGGAACATGCGGGTGTTATCGAGATGCGTCACCTGACCTTCGTAGCGCAACAGGCCCAGAACCTCCATGAAATCGGACCAGCGCTCATCCCGTTCGAGTTTCAGCGTGGGCTGGCTGAGCGATGGCGAAGGCCGCCAGCGGGCAGCACTCAAGCTTGACTCGACCTGCAGGCTCATCATGGTAGGTTCCCCTTCCCGGTGCCGGACGCGTTGCCAATGGGCATCGCTACCAATCCGTTTGGGAAACTTTATTGCGCGTCGGGCTTGGTGTCTGTAGGGAGTTCTTGACGCCGGCTGTCAGTGAACAGCGACAGCTGCGGCTTCTGGTCGCTGTGACGGCGTCCGACAGCGGGCGCGGCGGCGTCGTTCATGCCGCGCTCAATCACCAGTCGCACCAGGCCCGTCACGTTGGACACGCCCAGCTTGGCCATCAGGCGGCTGCGGTAGGTGGCGACCGATTTGGGTGACAGATGAAGCGTCAGTCCAATCTCGGAACTGCTCTGGCCGTTGACCACCATGGTGATGATCTGGCGCTCGCGCGGCGAGAGCTCGCGCAAGGGGTCATTGCTGACCGGATGCAAAAAAACGTCCAGCGCCAGGCTGCTCACTTCGGCACTGAGATAGCGTCTGCCCTGGGCGGCGGCCTCAATGGCGTTCATCAGCTCGATGCCGGGCGAGCCTTTGAGCACGTAGGCGCTGGCCCCCATGCGCATGACCTCGGCCACGTCGCGCGGCTGTGCCGACATGCTCAGGACAACGCAGCGGGTCGGCAAACTGCGGCGCTGCATTTCGGTCAGCACCTCAAAGCCGGAACGCCCGCCCAGTTTCAGGTCGAGCAGCAAGACTTCGGGGCGCAGCCGCTGCAGGTCGGCCAGTGCCTGGGTCACGTCGGCCGAGTCTCCCAGCACCTTGTGCCCTTTGGCTTCGAGCATGGCGCGCAAGCCCTCGCGCATGATCTGGTGGTCGTCGACGAGGTAGAGGCTGGTCACGGCGCCGGCCTCCAGCAAAAACGCAGGCGCGTGCCCTGTTGTGCGACCGACTCCACTGTGAGCTCGGCGTCTATCATCCGGGCCCAGTCCTGCATGCCGAAGTTGCCCGGGTCGCGCAGCTGCCCATCGGGCGCCGCAACCATGCGGTCGCCGTGATCGCTGATCTCGAACTGCAAGGCACCGGCCGTGCCCGACAGGCGCACCGATACCGGGCTTGAACCGGAATGCCGCAGCGCGTTTTCCAGCGCTTCGCGCGCCACCATGAAGGCGCCATACTCAACCTCGACCGGCCAGCGCGCGACAGCGGCTTCGTCGTCGACATGAAACGAGATGGCCACTTTCGGCTGCCTCAGAGACTGCTTTGCGCGCTCGGCGTCGAACGCGGCGACCAGTCCTTTTTCTTCAAGCTGCGGTGGCCACAGGTCGCAGAGCAGTTGCCTGACCTCGGCGATGGCCTGCCCGATCAATGTTCCCATCTGCAACTGCAAGCGCGCAATCTCGGGCGGCATCACGGCCGCCTGACTCTCCTGCAGGGTCAGCATCGTCTCATGGGCCATGCGAGTAGCCGCCAGGGTCTGGCCGAGCTTGTCATGCAGCGTCTGCGCCAAACCCTTCACGAGTGCGCGCTCTTTCGTCATGAGCCGATGCGTCAAACCGGAAAGCTGGCGCAGCGACTGCTGCAGGGCAGCGTCCGGGGGGGCCAGCGGTTCTCGATCGGGTGTGTTCATGCGATGACCTCAAGCGCCAGCTTGCAGGATCAGTCGGCAGAAATCCGACCTGGATGAAAGCTGTGCAACTTGCGAATTTATTCTACCTGAAACAAGGTTTCGGAGCGTCCGGGCTGGGCCTTTTGATGCCTTGGTGCCGATCGCAGGCAAGGCTCTGTTGTACATCCCCGGCACTGGTTTCTATTGCTGAATTGATAGTTATCAATTGCGCAATGTTCATGCTGGCGCACGCTACGGGCCATGCAGAAGCTGAACCGATATCAAAGCGAAAAAACGGTGATGCCGGTTCAGACGTTCGGGCTCGGACATCCATCGCGCAGAGCAACAGATCCGCTTCACGGGTCTGGCGCGCAGCGCGACGAGTGCCCGGCGCGGCGACTTCTGCTAATGGGTCGGCAACCTGTTTGGGTTGGCCGGAATGTCAATCGAAATGGAGATTCATCATGGATAAATTAGTTTTGGCAAGTCGCAATTTTCTGCGCGCAGAAGAAGGCGTGACCGCCATCGAATATGGCTTGATTGCGGCAATGATTGCCGTTGCCATCATTGTCGCGGTAGGTTTGATTGGAACGCAGTTGGATACGCTGTTTAGAAAAATCGCAGCTTGTATCGCCAAGCCAACAGACGCTGCCTGTACCGGAGCCTAAGGCACTTGAAATGCACTGCCCACGGGCAACCAAGACAGGAGCTCGCGCATGGATCTTTTCGACACCCCGGCAATCTGGCAGCACTGGTGCTTTGCCATCCTGGCGCTGGCCATGCTGATGATCGACGAGGTTGACGTGCGCGAGCAGCGCATTCCCAATGTCATGGTGCTGCTCCTCTTGTGCGCCGGTGTCTTTCTCAACACGACCGGGCCGGCCAATTCGCAGCAGGGCCCGTTCAGCCCGTTCCCCGGCGCGCTCGGGGCGGCGCAGTCGCTGCTGGGTGTGCTGGTGGGCCTGGCGCTCTTTTTGCCGTTCTACCTGTGGCGCGCCATGGGTGCCGGCGATGTCAAGCTGCTGGCGGCGCTGGGCGCTTTTGCCGGCCCGGTCGAGATCATCAGCCTGATGCTGATCATCCTGATTGCAGGCGGCCTGCTGGCCGTCGCGCGCATGCTGTGGAGCCGCAATTCAGGTCTGGTGCTGGCCAATGTGAGGCAGGTGCTGGGCGGCGGCTCCGCTCGGCGCTTTGATCCGGCCCGTCAATCGGCCGACCGCATGCCCTACGCGCTGGCTTTCAGCGCCGGTCTGCTGGCCTACGGCTACTGGCGCTCAATCGGCGGTGCGCCCTTCATCGTTTTCTGATGGCGCGCCACAAAAGAACAAAGAACATCATGCAAATCCAAACAGCACCGCTGCAGATCGTGGCGGCCACCGGGGCAGCAGAGTCGCTCGCGAGCGCTGAGGCCGCTGGCCTGCCCGATGCCTTTGTCATCGAACTGATGCTGCGCCATCTGGCGCGCATGGGTGAACTGCGCTTGTTCGAGCTGGCGCAGCGTCTGGGGCTGAGCGCCAATCAGGTCGCCCCCTTGCTGGCGCACATGCGCACGCTGCAGCTGATCGAAATTCCGCGCCGCGGCGAAACCGAGGGCGACGTCAGCTACAACCTGACCGACCTGGGCCACCATCAGGCCCGGCTTGCCTTCGAGAAGTGCCAGTATGCGGGCCCCGCGCCCGTGACGCTGGTGGAGTATGTGAACCAGGTGAACCGGCAGAGCCTGCGTCTGCATCCGACAACGGCGCAGCGGCTCAAGGAGGCCATGGGCAACCTGGTGATTGAGGATGCCATGCTGCCGACCCTGGGCAGTGCACTCAACTCGGGCAAGGCGATTTATCTCTACGGTCCCAGCGGCGTGGGCAAGTCCTATCTGGCCGAGCATCTGGTGAAGACGCTGCACGGCCAGATCTGGGTGCCGCATGCGCTCTACATCGACGGCGAGGTGATCCAGGTGTTCGATCCGACGGTGCACCACGCTGTGCCGGTGCCAGTGCCGGCAGAGCGTCGCCTGAGCCGTGACGAGATCCCCGACGGACGCTGGGTGCGTGTTGAGCGGCCCATCGTCATGACGGGGGGGGAGCTCACCCTGCAGATGCTGGAGCTGGAGTTTGACAAGCTCAGCCGCCTCTATGTGGCGCCGCTGCAGATGAAGGCCAACAACGGCATCTTTGTCATCGATGACCTGGGGCGCCAGCGCATCAGCGCGCGCGACCTGCTCAACCGCTGGATCGTGCCGCTGGACCGGCATGTCGATTATCTGGCGCTGCACACCGGCAACAAGTTTGAAATGCCGTTCGACGTGACGGTGATTTTTTCGTCCAACCTGACGCCCGACGAGCTGACCGATCCGGCCTTTGCGCGGCGCCTGGGCTACAAGATCGCGATCGGTGCACTGAGCCAGGATGGCTACCGCAAGGTCATCGCCCAGGCCTGTCAGCGCGTCGGCATCGAGGCCGATCCGGTGGCGATCGATTTCATGGTGGAGCGGCTTCATCCGTCCTACGAGCAGGACTATCTGCCCTGCATTCCGTATGACGTGATCAGCAAGATCCGCGACCGCGCGCTTTATCTGGGGCAGTCGGCGCGCCTCAGCCCCGAGTTGATCGAGTGGGCGTGGCAGACGTATTTTGGCGTCGGCGATCAGCCGCGGCAAATGGTTCGGAATATCGGAACAGAGGAGTGTCAAAAATGAGAAGCACCCGTGCAATTGTCATGATTATTTTGTCATTGATCGCAGGCGTGATAGCGGTCATTCTGGCCGCCCGCTGGGTTGGGCAGCAGGCGGCGCAAAACACCACGCCGGTGGTCGTCGCCGCGCGCGACCTCGAGCCCGGCTTGCCGCTGACGGCCAGCATGCTGCAGCTGACGCCCTGGCCGGCCGGCGCCATACCGGGTGGCGTATTCGAGGACATGAAGAAGCTCGAGGGCCGCGTCATCCGCAGCCCGGTCTTCAAGGGTGAACCGGTGCTCGAGCCCAAGCTGGCGCCCGAAGGCACGAAGGGCGGCTTGACGTCCATCATCCAGAGCGGCAAGCGGGCCATCAGCGTCAAGGTCAACGAAGTGGTTGGCGTTGCCGGCTTTGCCCTGCCCGGCAGCTACGTCGATGTCATGGTTCACGTCACCGACAGCAAGAACAAGGCGATCTCCAAGATCGTGCTCAAGCGGATCCTGGTTCTGGCGATCGCGCAGGAAGCCAACCGCGACGAGACCAAGCCCAAGGTGGTCAGTGCTGTCACGCTGGAAGTGACGCCGGCGCAGGCCGAAAAGATCGACCTCGCGCGCAGCATTGGCGCACTGTCTCTGGTGTTGCGCAATGCCGTCGACAGCGACGACACCGAGACCGCCGGCATGGACCGCGACGAACTGCTTGGAAAGCAAGCGGTGGCGCCGGCTGCGCAGGCGGCCGCCTCGGCTGCCGCGCCGCAGCGCCGCGTGGCCAGGGCGCGCCCCGCGCCGGCCCTTGCATCGCGGCCGGCGCTGCCGGCCAGCGCCAGCCCCGTCGCCGGGGTCGAGGTGATCCGCGGCGTGCAAAAAGCCAATTCCGAGTTCTGATCTTGAAGGAAGCCAAAATGAAAACAGCATCACACAACAGCTATCGCGTGGTGGCCGCATGGCTGCTGGCCGCAGGCGCGGGCTTGGTCATCGCCGTGTCGGCCCCGGCGCAGACCGCGGCGCCCCGGACCACGGTCATCAAGGGCACGGCCGCCGCTACTGCCGCCGTGCCTGCCCCGGCCAGCAGCGGCAGCGGCAGCGCTTTTGCCGCACTCGGGCCGACGCTGGAACTGATCATCGGCAAGTCCACCTTGATGCGCACACCGTCGCCAATCGAACGCATCTCGGTCGGCAATCCGGGGGTTGCCGATGTCTCGCTGATCAACCCGTCCGAGCTTTACCTGCTGGGCAAGGCCTACGGATCAACCAACCTGGTGATCTGGCGCAAGGGCGCGGAAACCACGGTGGTGGATGTCAACGTCAGCATCGACGCCGAGCGCATGGAGAAGAAGCTGCGGGACTTGCTGCCGGACGAGCCCGGCATCCGCGTGCGTCCGGCCGCTGACTCGGTGATCCTGACCGGTGTGGTGTCGAGCGCCACCAAGGCCAAATACGCCGAAGACATTGCCAATGCCTTTGTGCGCGACATCAACAAGAGCCTGGTGCTGCCCGTGACGGCGGGCGAGGCCAAGGTGAAACCGGGCAGCGCGATCGCCGTGACCAGCGGCGAGGGTGCGGCGCTCAGCGTGGCCGGCGCCAAGGTGGTCAATCTGCTGCGCATCGCGCAGGGGCAGCAGGTGATGCTGGAAGTGAAGATCGCCGAGGTCAGCAAGACCCTGATCGACAAGCTCGGCTCCAGCGTCGCCATCCGGCGCACCGGCAACGGCGGCGAGAACGTGTTCTCCATGCTGTCAAACTTTCTGAGCAGCGGCGGCGGTTTGCTTGAAGCCCTCAATGTTGGCAAGACCGCCCTCAGCATCGATGGCCAGAATGATGATGGCCTGGTGCGCATGCTGGCCGAGCCCAACCTGATGGCGGTGAGCGGCCAGTCGGCGAGCTTTCTCTCGGGCGGGAAAATCTTCATTCCGGTGTCCCAGACCAACAGTGGCTCGGCCGGCGGCTCCACCATCACGCTGGAGGAAAAGGAGTTCGGCATCGGCGTGCGCTTCACGCCGACCGTGATGGATGGCACGCGCATCAATCTCAAGCTGGTGTCCGAGGTCTCCGACCTGTCGCAGACCGGCTCGCCCTTCAGCACGGTCAACGGCGTGGTGTCGATTCTTCCCTCGCTTTCGGTGCGCCGCGCCGACACCACGGTGCAGCTCAATGACGGCCAGAGCTTTGTCATTGCCGGCCTGATCAAGAACAACTCGACCGCTGCGGTCAAGCGCTTCCCGGGCCTGGGCGAGGTGCCGGTGCTGGGCGCGCTGTTTCGCAGCAGCGAGTTCCAGAAAGACCAGACCGAACTGCTGTTCGTCGTTACGCCGCGCCTGGTCAAGCCGCTGGCAGAAGTGCCGATCCTGCCGACGGGCAACCATCTCGAACCCAAGCCGGCTGATGTGCTTCTCTATGGCACGGTGGAAGCTCCGGCCAGCGCACCTGCCGTCAATCAGTGAAGGAAAAGTCATGAACAAGATCACGCTCCCATTGCTCCTGTGCCTGCTGACGGGCTGCACCAGCATCACGCCCAACTTTGACGCCAAATTTGGCGACGCGGTGCGCGCCGCGCGTCAGGCGCAGACGCTCAACCCTGGCCCGCGCTCCGATACCGACCCGGTGTTGGGTCTGGACGCGCAGGCGGCTGTCAAGGCGCAAGAGCGTTATCAGGATTCTTTCAAGGCGCCGCCCAAAACCTTCGAGGTGATCAACATCGGCGGCGCCATGTCAGGTCAATAAGCAATAGTGCCATCCGTGTTCGAGGTCCATCTCATGGAACAGCGTGCTTCCCCGTCCAGTCGGTGTCATCAACGCGGTGCGGTGACGATCGTGTTCGGCCTGATGCTGGTGGTGCTGATTGGCTTTGCCGGCCTGGCGATCGATCTGGGGCGGCTTTTTGTGATCAAGACGGAACTGCAAAACGCCATGGACGCTTGCGCCCTGTCGGCTGCATCGCAGTTGCGGCCTGGCTTCAACACCACAGCCGACCTGACGCGCGCCGTGGCCTACGGGAGGGTGTTTTCCAACGGCGGCTTGCTGGGGCCGGGCTGGACCGCAGACCAGGCCGCAAGCATCAAGAACTATGTCAATTTTCAAAGCGCCCCGGTCAACATCACGAGCGAGCACATCAGTTTTTCCGCGACGCTGAATGGCGGTTATCACAGCGTGGGCGCGGCCAACATCAGGGATGACAAGTATGCCCAGTGCAACTTCCCGCTGGCTGGCTTGCCCGTTTATTTCATGCAGGTCTTGAACCTGCTGCCCCTGGATCCACCGATCGCCAACACCCAGACCGTCTCGGCCATGGCGGTGGCCAAGGGCAGGGGACAGATCTGCAACGTGATTCCGGTGGGCATATGCCCCAGCCCCGCCATTCACGAGGGCGACTGGCTGGAACTGGGCGACGGCTCGGGTGGTCCGGCGCGTGGCTGGTTCCGCTGGGTCAAGTTCAACGGCGAATCGGGCGCCAACGTGGTCAGGGATCATCTGCTCAATGCGGGCCACTGTGAGATTCCAACCAGCCTCGTCGTGGACCAGACCGGCAATATGGACAGCGCCCAGAAGGCATGGAATACGCGGTTTGGCATTTATCAGGCGAGCTTCGATATCAATACGGCGCCACCCGACAAGACGGGCTATGCGTTTTTCAACCACAGCGCGCTGCCTGTCGCAAAGCGAAACTGGAATGTTCCTGACAACAATTTGCCAAACGTACCGGCCACAACCCCGCCCTACAGCGCACGCGCACTGCCCGCGTACAAAATTGCTGAGACCTCTCCGAATTTCTGGAACTACACCGATTCATTCACGGCGCTGACTGCGCATCAGTCAACAGACCCTGACATCTTCAATGGGAAGCCCGGTTTGGCGACGCACGGGAGTTCCGGTACGCATAACACGCTGGGGCTGCTGAACCGGCGCCTGGTGGTCGTGCCGACCATGACGAATTGTTCCGGGGGGGCTGCGATCGGCACCGGCTTCGCTTGCGCCCTGATGCTCAACCCGTTTGGCAAGGTGGGCAGCAATGACATCAACGGCAAGATTGAATACCTGGGTCCGATCGGTCCCGACAGTCCGTGCGGCAGCGCCATTGCTGATGCATTGAACATGGCTGTACTGGTCAAGTAGGGCCGATGATGAGACTTCGCAAACAAACAGGTGTCGCCGCAGTCGAGTTTGCACTCATCCTGGTGCCGATGCTGGTGTTGTGCATGGGCATCACCGAGCTGGGTCGCGCGCTGTATTACTACAACGGCCTGGTCAAAGCCACGCGCGGCGCAGCGCGTTACCTGACAGCGAAAGACCTGAGTTCACTGACCAGTGGCACGGCGTATGGCAGTGGCGCTGCCAATTCAGACGTGCAGGCCGCTATCGCCCTGGCCTGGTGCGGCACGACCGTTTGCGCATCGGGCGCCACCAGCCTCGTGCCCGGGCTTGATGCATCCAAGGTGAGCATCATCACGCACAACGATGTCCAGGCCACCGATGGCACGAGCGCCCTGGGCAGCGTGCATCTGGTGACGGTACGGATTGGTCCCGATGATCCCGCCAATGGCAACGACCCCAGGGCGGTCTGGTTTGAATCGTTTCTGCCTTACAGCATCACCCGATTCAAGTTTTCGCCGGTGACGATCACCATGGCCTGGAGCGTGACATGAGGCCGCTGCTGTCACGCCAGCACGTCAGCGGCCTTGCGTCGCGGCGCCAGCAGTGCGGCGCTGCGATCATCGAATTTGCCATGGTTGCGATCGTCTTTCTGGCGGTTCTGATTGGCATCATGGAGTTGGGGCGCTGGTTGTTCACGCTGGGCGCCGCGAACGAAGCGACCCGCTGGGGGGCAAGACTGGCGGTTGTGTGTGGCAGCAGCGAGTCGGCCATTCAGGCCCGTGTTGCGCCCATGATCCGCAGCGCAGGAACGCTCAGCGTCGTCTATCCGCCATCGGCCTGCAGCACCGACTGCATGGTCACCGTGCGTCTGACGGGGGCGAAGTTCAAGCCGTTGATACCCCTGTTCCCGCAGAGTCCGGATCTGGACGGATGGCTCATGCCCGATTTCAGCACGACTTTGCCGCGTGAAGCCATGGGGTCTGAAGGCGCGAATGATGTTTGCCCCCCATAAAAAGAACAACAGGAATGACCCCGCCATGAAGCTCAAAGTATCCGCCATCTGCGACTCCGAGGCGATGGTCGCCGCGCTCAAGGCACCCGACGCCGCGCCGGCCGGCGTGCTGGTCACGGCGCAACTCGGCTCGGCACAGAACGTGGCCGGCGTGCTGTACCGCGATCAACCCGACGTGCTGTTGCTGGACTTCCCGGCGGTCAATGAAATGGCGATGCAGCAGGTCGAGTCGGCGTTGCTCAAGGCGCCGCGCACGCACATGGTTCTGGTCAGCCCCGACCGGTCGGTCGAATTGCTGATGCGCGCCATGCGGGCTGGCGTGCGCGAAGTGGTGCCGGCGCCGCTCAGTGCGGCTACCCTGCAGCAAATCGTCGAGCGCGTTCAGGCCAGACAACGGGCCAGCGCCGCTCAGCAGAACCCGGGCGCGCAGGTGCTGGCCATGCTGCCAGCCAAGGGTGGCGCGGGCGCCACCTTTCTCGCGACCAATCTGGCCTTCGCCCTGTCGCGTCAGGGCAGCCGCGTGGCTTTGCTCGACCTCAATCTGTATTTTGGCGACGCCGCCATCTTCTTGGGCGACAAGCCCGTTGTCACCAGCATGATGGACCTGATGCGCCAGGTGCACCGGCTCGATTCCGCTTTATTGAATTCGAGCATGATCAAGGTGAACGAGAACCTGCACCTGCTGGCAGCCTCCGAATCGGTTGAGGATATGGGTGAGGCTTCGGTCGCGGGTGTCGAGAAGATCATCGAGCTTGCGCGCAGCCAGTATGACTTTGTGCTGCTGGACCTGGGCAGCACGATCGATCAGGTTGCACTCAGGGCGCTTGATCTGGCCGACACCATCTGTCTGATATTGCAGCTCAATCTGCCCTTTGTGCGCGCGGCAAAACACATGGCCGCCGTCTTTCGCCAAATGGGCTACTCGCGCGAAAAACTGTGCGTTGTTGTCAACCGCAATGAAGACGTTGGCACCATCAATCTGGCCAGTGTCGAGAAGACGACCCAGTTGAAGGTCGGGCGGACCATTCCCAACAGCCACAGCGCGGTTATCGCGTCGGTCAATGAGGGCGTGCCCCTGCTAGAGATGGCGCCGCGCGACCCGGTGGCGCGTGCGCTGCTGGCCTGGGCGCAGGAGCTTGCCCCAGCCATGGCGCAGCCCAGGACGCGTTGGTGGCAACGATGGATGAAGTCCGGCGCCTGAAGGCGGGCTCAACCCAACAACAGAAAGAGCGAACATTATGAACCTGCGAGATTTAAAACCCAACGCCAGAAGCGTGCCCACGGTCGGCGATTTCGGCGCCGAGTCCCGCTTGCCGGCAACACCCCAGTATTACGAGCTCAAGAGCCGTCTGCACAGCCAGTTGCTGGGCCGCGTCGACCTCGAGGTGCTGGGCAGCATGGCGCCGGAGCGCCTGCGCGCGGAGCTCGGCTCTCTGGTCGAAAAGCTGCTGACCGAGTCGGGCGTGGCGCTCAATGCGGCGGAACACCGCAAGATGATCGAGGACATCCAGAACGAGGTCATGGGCCTGGGGCCGCTCGAGCCCTTGCTGGCCGACCCCACGGTGTCCGACATTCTGGTCAACGGCCCGAACAAGGTCTATGTCGAGCGCCATGGTCGCATCGAGGTGACCGACATCGTTTTCTCCGACGCGGCGCACCTGATGAAAGTCATCGACAAGATTGTTTCGCGCATTGGTCGGCGCATCGACGAGTCGAGCCCGATGGTCGATGCCCGGCTGCCCGATGGCTCGCGCGTCAATGCCATCATTCCGCCACTGGCGCTCGATGGTCCGCTGCTGTCGATTCGCCGTTTTGCGGTTGTGCCGCTGCGCGTGGAAGACCTGATCCGGAACAAATCGCTGACGCCGGAGCTGGCGGAACTGCTGGCCGGCATGGTGCGCGCCAAGATGAACATCCTGATTTCGGGCGGCACCGGCACCGGCAAGACGACACTGCTCAATGTCTTGTCCAGCGCGATTCCGAGCCAGGAGCGCATCGTGACGATCGAGGACGCGGCGGAACTGCAGTTGCAGCAGCCGCACGTGGTTCGCCTTGAAACACGCCCGCCCAACATCGAGGGCAAGGGCGAGGTCAATCAGCGCGCGCTGGTTCGCAACAGCTTGCGCATGCGCCCGGACCGCATCATCGTCGGCGAGGTCCGCGGCGTGGAGGTGGTGGACATGCTGCAGGCCATGAACACCGGGCACGAGGGGTCCATGGCCACGGTGCACGCCAATACGCCGCGTGACGCGCTGACCCGGCTCGAGAACATGGCGGGCATGGGCGGCATGGCAATTCCGCCCAAGGCGATGCGCCAGCAGATCAGTTCCGCCATCATGGCCATCATCCAGATCGCGCGCTTGACCGACGGCCGGCGCAAGCTGGTGAGCCTGCAGGAAGTGGTCGGCATGGAGGGCGACATCATCACCATGCAGGAGATCTACGCCTACACCCAGACCAGCGTTGCCGAGGACGGCACGGTGCTGGGGCACTTTGGCGCCACCGGCGTGCGACCCAAGTTCATGGGCCGGCTCAGGGCCTATGGTGTGCGCATCGCGGACGAGACCTTCGATCAAACCCGAACCTACGAGTGACGCCATGAGCCCTGGTTACGCCCTTTTCATCGTCCTCGGCTTTCTGGCCGTGGTGCTTCTGCTCGAGGGTGGCTTCATGCTGTGGTCCTACACCACAAGCCCCGAGGTCAAACGCATTCGCCGGCGCCTGCGCCTGATGGCGGTCGGGCGCCATCGCAAGTCCGACGCCACGCTGCTCAAGGAGCGCCTGCTGAGCGTCACACCGGGCCTGCAGCGTCTTTTGGTGCGCCTGCCGAAAATCCAGCAGCTCGATCGCATGTTGTTGCAGACCGGCTCCAGCAGCACGGTGGCACAACTGCTGTCGGTCTGCCTGCTGGCCGGTTTCGGCGGGATCGTCCTTGCCATGATGCTGAAATGGCCGTGGCAGTGGGCGCTGTTGATCGGGCTGGCGCTGGCGGTGCTGCCGCTGCTGCGCCTGAGCTGGCTGCGCAAGCGGCGCGTGAACAAGATTGGCGCCCAACTGCCCGATGCGCTGGACATGATCAGCCGCGCGCTGCGCGCCGGGCACGCGTTTCCGGCCGCGCTGGCGATGGTGGGAGACCAGGCACAGGAGCCGATTGCCAGCGAGTTCAAGGCGACTTTCGACGAGATCAACTTCGGGCTCTCAACCCAGACGGCGCTGCTGAACCTGGCCAGCCGGGTTCCGATCCCGGACCTGCGTTACTTCGTGCTGGCGGTGGTGATCCAGCTCGAGACCGGCGGCAATCTGGCCGAACTGCTGGGCATGCTGGCCGAGTTGATTCGGGAGCGTTTCAAGCTGTTTGGCCGGATCCGGGTGCTGGCAGCCGAAGGCAAGCTCTCTGCCTACATCCTGACCGCACTGCCATTTTGCGTGGCCGGGTTGATCCAGATTGTCAACCCGGGCTACTTGAGCATTCTGTTCACAGACCCGGTCGGCCCCCGGCTTGTGATCACGGCCCTCGTCATGATGGTTGTCGGCTGTCTCGCGATGTGGCGAATCATTGACTTCCGGGTCTGAGGGAGAAACAAGATGCAAACATTTATTCTCGCCGTGGTGTTCACGACCGTGGCCGGCCTGGTGCTGGGTATCGGCCTGTGGCTGGGCCGCGAGGACGCGGTTGGCAAGCGCCTGAACCGCCTCAGCAGTCACACGGACACGCCGGAAAACGCCAGTGGCACAGGTGACGATTGGCAGGCCAAGGTGGCGAAAGTGGCTGCGCCGATCGCCTGGCTGGCGACGCCGCAGGAGGGCTGGGAGTCGTCCAATCTCCGGATCCGTTTCATGCGCGCCGGTCTTCGCGGGCCTGGCTGGCCGGTGATATTTTTTGGCGCCAAAACACTGCTGACGCTGGCGCTGCCGGGCCTGCTGCTGCTGTACCGCGGCGTGATTGACCGTTCCAGCACGGCTGGCGCCCTGATGTTTGCCGTGCTGGCATTGGCCGGCTTCGGCTATTACCTGCCCAATCTGGTGCTGGCGCTGCTGACGCGCGCGCGCCAGCGTGAAGTGCAGGAGGCGCTGCCCGATGCCGTGGACCTGATGCGGGTCTGCGTGGAAGCCGGGCTTGGTCTGGACGCCGCCATGGCGCGTGCCGGCGAGGAGATGGACTTGCGCAGCCACGCGCTGGCGGAGGAACTCAATCTCGTGATGCTGGATCTGCGCGTTGGTTCTACGCGTGAGGCCGCGCTGCAGAACTTCGCCCTGCGCACGGGCGTGGAGGACGTGGCGACCTTTGTCACGATCCTGCTGCAGTCCGAGCACTTTGGCACCAACGTGGCGGAATCGATGCGGGTGCTGTCCGAGACCATGCGCGAACAGCGCAAGGTGCGCGCCGAGGAACGGGCCGCCAAGATCCCGCTCAAGCTCCTGTTCCCCCTGATATTCATGATTTTTCCATCGCTGTTTGTGGTGTTGACGGGGCCCGCCATGATCAGCATTTACCGGGTCCTGTTGCCGACCATGGGCGGCGCGGGCTGAGCATTTTCTTTTGGAGTACATCATGAAGCACAGTGCAAAACTGGTTTCCCTTCTGACCGCTGGCACGCTGCTGGGCTGCGCGCAGCCGTGGGGGCCGGCGGTCGCAACCGGACAGGCGGCGGCGGACGCGGGTTCGCGCGCGCCGCTGCAGGCCAGCGTGCAGCCGCTGCAGAGCGCCTCCGGCGCGGTCTCGACGACCGAGGGTCTGTTCATCCTGGGGCGCGCGGCGCAGGCAGCGGGCCAGTCAACGCAGGCCGAGGAGCGCTTTGCGCAAGTGCTGGCCCTGCAGCCCCAGCACCTGGGCGCCCTCAACGCGGTGGCTGTGATTTATGCGCAAACGCAGCGCGCAGAGCAGGCGGTCGAGCTCTTCCAGCGCGCGCTGGCACTCGATCCGCAGGCCGCGCATGTGCACAACAACCTGGGTTACGCCCTGATGCTGGCGGGGCGGCTTGCCGAGTCGCAGGCCGAGCTTGAACGGGCGCGTGAATTGAGTCCGTCGAACTGGCAGACCGGACAAAACCTCGAACTGCTGGCGCAAACGCGCGAGCGTGTCGCAGCCGGGCCGCAACTGGTGGAAGTTGGCAGGAATGTCTATGAACTGCGGGACCGCCCCGGCCTTGCGCAGCCGGTGTTGCAGGCACAGGCCCAGTTGCCAAACAGGGTGCAGGCGCCAGCGCAGGCAGGCAGCGTCACGCTGCCATTGCAGAGTGCAGCGCGCCCCGACTTGCAAGGCGTGAGGGTCGAGGTTTCGAATGGCGTTGGCATCCGCCATCTGGCGCGGCGCACAGCAGAACGGCTTGCGCCAACCGGTGTCGTGACCGCGCGCCTGACCAATCAGCAGCCCTACCGGCAAGCGCGAACCGAAATCCAGTTTGGCAAGGGGCAACAGATGGCAGCGCAGGCCTTGTCAGCCAGTTTTCCGGTGCCGGTCAAGACGATTGGCTCGAACAGTTTGCTCAAGGGCATCCAGTTGCGGCTGGTGCTCGGTCATGACCCGGCCGGCAAAGCGGTGCTGGCCTGGCTTGAGTCGGCCGGCGAAATCCGCATCGCGCTGAGCCTTGAGGATGGCTGGCGCTGGAGCTGAGCTTGCGGCCCGGAGATTGAGAAATCGCAATCGGCTTATTCCAGAAAAAATTAAGCTGTTGCATGAAGTGTTGAAACAGAGGCGATTCGATGGCGCGGTTTCTATCGAGACATTGATGAGGGGTAAATTGTGAAGACAAACATGATGAAATTGATTGGCAGTTTGGCGCTTGCCGCAACACTGCTTCTGGGCGCCTGCGGTGGTGGTGGCGATCTTGCCCCTTGCGGCAGCGGCAGTTCGCTGGTGAATGCCATACTGGATCAGGGCAAGTGCAGCACCAGCCCGGCCGCGGCTTCGGCCACCGCCGCATCGGGTTCGTTGACGCTTTCCCTGACAGATGCGGCCGGTGCGGCGGTCACGGCGGTTTCTCCGGACCATGCCGGTACCTTGAAGGCGCTCGTTGTGGACAGCAAGGGCGTCGGCGTGCCCAGCGTTGCCGTCACTTTCACAACAAGCGACAAGACCGGCAACTTCGTGCCCTCGTCCGGCACCGCCTTAACCGATGCGAGCGGTGTGGCCAGCGTCGGTCTGCCCGCAGGCACGCAAGCCGGGGCCTTCACGGTCACGGCCAATGCCGCTGCGGGCGGCAAGAGCGTTGCGGGAACGGTGGGCTACACGGTTGCGTTTCCAACGCTGACCTTGAGCGCGCTGAGCATGACGCCGGCAACACTCTCGGCCGGTGGCAATGCGAGTGTCAGCGTGACCGTCTCAAGCGGATCCTCGGCCTATGCCACGCCGCTGCCGGTGACTTTCACTTCACCCTGTGTCGCATCGGGCAAGGCGACGATCGGCACGCCGGTGCTGACGCAAAACGGGATTGCGCTGGCGAGCTACACGGACAAGGGTTGTGGCGTTGCGGATGCGATCACCGCATCCGTGGCGCTCGGCGGCATGACGGTCAGCAGGACTGGAAGCATCACGGTGCTGCCAGCTACCGCCGGGTCGATCAAGTTCCTGACGGCCGATACGACCAACATCGCGCTCAAAGGCACTGGTGGCTTTGGCCGTCAGGAATTCTCGACCCTCAAGTTTCAGGTCTTCGATACCACCGGCAATGCGGTATCGGGCAAGCTGGTCAATTTTTCGTTCGCAGACAAGAGCACCGAGCCCGCGACGACGCTGGGTGGCCTCGCGCTCAATCCGGCCTCCGCCACCTCGGCAGCGGACGGCACGGTGACCACGCTGGTGTCCGGCGGCGCCATTCCAACCTCGGTTCGCGTTGTCGCCACGATCAACGCCAGCGCACCGCCGATCACCACGCTCTCCAACATCCTGGTCGTTTCAACCGGCGTACCGGACAAGAAACACTTCTCGCTTGCCAGCACCATCGGCAACTGTGAAGGACGGGACTTCAACCAGTATTGCAGCACGGTCACTGCCACGCTTGCAGACCATTTCGGAAACCCGGTGCCCGATGGCACGGCGGTGAATTTCACGATTGAAGGCAATGGGGCCATTGAGGCATCCTGTGTCACGGGTTCGCTGCCGGAGCCTGGCGCCACGCCGGCGGGTCAGACAACAAATTCCAAAGTCGGCCCGGGTTCCGGGAGCTGCAGCGTTGCGTTGTACTCAAGCGACCCCCGTTTGACCGATGGCCGTGCGACCGTTCTTGCGTATGCCCTGGGCGAGGAAGATTTCTTTGACGCCAATGGCAACAATATTTGCGATAACTGCGACAACCTGACGGGTCCGGAATTCACGCCTGCCAACGACATGAGTCCGGATATCTTCCGTGACGACAACGAGGACGGTGTCTGGACGGCCGGCGAGCCATGCATCGGACCCAATGGCAATGCAAGCTGCAGCACGCCGGGCGATGGCAAGTACAACGGCGTTCTGCGCAGTCCCCCGGCGTCGACCACGCAGACTTTGTATGTTTCGGATCAGCTGGTTCAGATCTTTTCCGGAAGCCATGCGACTGTCACATTCAATCCGACGAACCTCGTCTGCCCGGTTGGTGGCACCGCCGACGTCCAGGTCACCGTCACGGACCAGATCGGAAACATCATGCCTGCGGGAACGACCATTGCCTTCAGCACATTTTTCGGTTTCGGCGTTGACGAGCTTGGCGTGTACCCGGCCAGCGTCAAGGTCAATAACGTGGTGCTTGCCGTGGGTCAACCGCTGCTGATTCCGACCTACACCGTGAGTGTTGCGTGTGCTGGCAACGGAAAATTGTTTGCAACCGTCACCACACCGTCGAAAGTTGAAACATCGGCCAGCATCCAGATCGGTATCCCGATCAACTAGGGGCCTTTGGTGGGGGCATGGCATGGCGGCCCTTGCCCGATGACTGAGTTCTAGAGTCTGTATGAGTCGTCAGATTTGTGAAATCGCAATTACCAGCTTGACGCAACACTGCACCAGGCTGGTACAAAGCGGGAATTCAAGGCCGCCGCCAATTCACCGCATGATCGGGCGCGGGCCTGCATTGGTCGGGTAACCCATGCATAGGCGTTGGCTTGGTCGTCGCAAAGCGCCCAGCCCGCGTCGGCCTTCGTCAACGGTCGGCAATCGAGCAGGTCAACAAAACCGATGATGCGGCCCACGCAAGGCAGGAAATTGACCAGTTGCACCGGGTAGCGCCGGAATCCATTGCTGACCTCGACTCGCTCGCAGATCAGCACAGGCCGATATTATTTTGCGAATGATCAAGTCATCGGGCGGTAGTCTCCATGAATTGGGTCCTCCCGCTGTCAAGCGCGCGCTGGACCACTCATGATGCCGCTCAGCACATCCTCGACTTCCCGGCCCATTTGCCTGCATGTTTTGAAGATTGACATTTCGCAACGCGCGCCCCGCCTGTCGCATCAAACTTCAGTCAAATTGGCCTGAGGCGGTATTGCACATCGGATGGTGCGCATGCTTGCGACAAAGGGTCCCTTTTGAAGACCATTTATCAAGGAGATGCGCCATGGCCCACGCCCTGTCCGCGCCGGTGCAATGTTTCCCGCGCTGCAACGAATCAGAAGAGCTCGGCGCCGATCACCCGGTGCGATCGACCTATGCCCTGGTGCTTGCCGGCGGTCGTGGTGCGCGCCTGAAGCAAATGACCGATGGCTGCGCCAAGCCGGCTGTGCCGTTTGCCGGCTCGCTCAAGATCATCGACTTCACACTCAGCAACTGCGTCAATTCCGGCATCCGCCAGATCAGCGTGCTGACCCAATACAAGGCGCAGAGCCTTAACCGCCACATTGGGCAGGACTGGGCCTTCCTGGGTGCTGACGGAGGTGAATTCATCGACGTCGTTCCGTCCCAGCAATCCGCTGGGCTGGCGGGCTACAGCGGCACCGCCGACGCGGTGTACCAAAACCTGAGCCGGGTGCGCCGGACAAATCCGAGGCTGGTACTGATTCTGGCCGGCGACCACGTTTACAAGATGGATTACCGGCGCATCATCGAGGACCACCTCAAGCGCAACGCTGACCTCACCGTGGCCTGCATCGAGGTGCCGCTGGCGCAGGCATCGGCGTTTGGTGTGATGGGCATCGACGCGCGCGCCCGCATCCGGGTGTTCGATGAGAAACCGGCTTGTCCCAAAGCCATTGCGGGTCGGCCTGGAAGGGCTTTGGCCAGCATGGGCATCTACGTTTTCGATGCCGATTTCCTGTACCGGGAGCTGCAGCGCGATGCGATCGACACAGGCTCAAGCCACGACTTCGGGCACGACATCATTCCGCGCGTCATTTCAAGCGGGCGCGTGTTTGCGCATGACTTCGCTAGCAGTTGTGTGGGTCGGGGCAATGCAGAACCCTACTGGCGCGATGTCGGCACGCTGGACGCCTATTGGCAGGCCAATATGGACCTGGCGCGACCCGATCCCGAATTCAATCTGTATGACGACAGCTGGCCCATTCGCGGAAAGTTGCAGGACATGCCGCCCAAGGCCGTCGTTTTCAATGACGAAGGCAGTTGTGGCCTGGAGGGCGAATCGCTGGTCTCCAGTGGCTGCGTGGTCAGCGGTGCCACGGTGCGGCGATCCATGCTTTTTTCAAAGGCGCAGGTCGGCAACGGCAGCGTGATCGAAGACTCGCTGTTGCTGCCCAATGTGGTGCTCGGGCGCAACTGCACTTTGCGCCGCGTCATCATCGACAGTCATTGCGTGCTGCCCGACGGCATGCAGATCGGTCTCAATCGGGAACACGACCGCAGCCGGTTCACGGTGAGCGGAAACGGTGTGACCCTGGTCACACCGGCCATGCTGGGGCAGTTTGACAAACATGTGCCAGCAACGCGCGCCTATGCGTGACGGCGCCAGCGCAGTCCGCATGGGCGCATAGCATCGTTGGTCGCCAACGCCCTGCTCGCCAGAGTGGGTTTTGGAACAGGCCCGCAGGTATAATGAAACACGATGCGGCTGTAGCTCAGTGGATAGAGTATCGGCCTCCGAAGCCGAGGGCCGTGGGTTCGATCCCCGCCAGCCGCACCAGTGCAATTTAGCTTGCCACCCTGCTTGATCACTCCGGCTGATTTGCCCCAATAATGGGGCACTGACAAAGAAGGAAAGAAACTATGACCATACTGGTAGCCTATGTGCCACGTCCGGAAGGACAGGCGGCTTTGGACAAGGGTTTGGAAATCGCCAAACGCCGCAAGGAACGTCTCGTAGTGGTCAATGCCAGCCCGGGCGGCAGAAAAGAAGATGTGGCGATGGCCGATGCACAGGACATCGAGCGTGTCGAAGCCCTGCTGGCGGCCTCGGGTTGCGACGCCGAATTCAAGCAGTTCGTGCGCGGTCAGAGCGCGGTGTCCGAAATCGAGTCAATGATTGATTCATTGCAGGTCTCGCTGCTGATTCTCGGTCTGCGCAAACGCACGGCGGTTGGCAAACTGATTCTGGGTAGCGTCGCCCAGGAATTGCTGCTTTCCGTCCCCTGCCCGGTGCTGGCGGTCAAGGCAGCCTGATTTCCGTCTCAAGGGATCATGCGACTGCCCCAGTTTGGGGTTTGTTCTGACGTTCTCGCGCTGTTGGTTGACTTGGGTCAAAGAGATCGCACTGAAGGTCGATAGCATCGGCCGCAGGAGACAGCTATGTTCGATCAACCTATCAGACACCTGATGGACAGTAAGAAATTTCTTACTGCGCCACCACAGACCACAGTCAGTGACGCCGCCCGGTTGATGGCGGGAAAAAACACTGGCGCCATTTTGGTACTCGAAGCCGGGAAGCTGGTGGGTATTTTTTCCGAGCGCGATGTGGTTTTTCGTGTCATTGCCAAAGGCTTGGAGGCCAAGACCACGACGCTGGCGCAGGTCATGACGGCCGACCCGAAGACGCTGGCACCCAACAAATCCTATGGTCACGCCCTGCTGCTCATGCAGGAAAACGGCTTTCGCCATGTTCCCGTGGTTGAAGATGGGAAGGCCATTGGCATCATCTCTTCGCGCAATGCGATGGATCCGGACTTGGAAGAGTTCGTTTTCGAAGAGCGACGGCGCGAACACCACCGCTAGAAAAAAAGCGGGCTTCAGTCTGTTTTACGTTTCAGCAGCATGGCATCGCCATAGCTGAAAAACCGGTATTTTTCCGCTATCGCGTGCTGGTAAAGCGCCATCACATGCGCGTGGCCGGCAAAGGCACTGACCAGCATCATCAGGCTGGATTTTGGCAAGTGAAAGTTGGTTACCAGCAAGTCCACCAATTTGAATTCAAACCCCGGTGTGATGAAGATATCCGTGTCGCCACAGGATTGGCCACTGTTTGGCGCACCATCCTTCATGCTGCGGGCCCAGGACTCCAGCGCGCGTACCGTGGTCGTGCCAACGGCGATGATGCGACCCCCACGAGCCCGGCACGCGGCAATGGCCTGCTGCGTGGCGGCAGGCACTTCATACCACTCGCTGTGCATCTGGTGCTCGGCCAGGTTCTCGGTCTTGACGGGTTGAAAGGTGCCGGCGCCCACGTGCAGGGTGACATGGGCGCGTTGCGCGCCAGCGGTGTCAATGGCGTCGAGCAGGGCTTGGTCAAAGTGCAATGCTGCCGTTGGCGCGGCCACCGCGCCCGGGTTTTTGGCGAACACGGTTTGGTAACGCGCTGCATCTTCTGCTGAATCGGTGTGATCAATGTAGGGCGGCAGTGGCACATGGCCGTGTCGCTCCAGCAGGGTGAGCGGGTCGTCGCCGGCGTCATTGGAGAGCACAAAGCGGAACAGGGCGCCGTTGGCATCGGGCCAGCGCCCCAGCAGCGTGGCGCAAAGACCGTCATGGCTGCCGGGTGCGCCGGTCAGGGCCAGTGTGGTGCCGACTTCGGGTTTCTTGCTCACGCGCATATGCGCTGCGACCTGGTTGCCGCCGAGCACGCGCTCGACCAGCAGTTCAAGCTTGCCGCCGGTTGGCTTGGCGCCAAACAAGCGTGCCTTGATGACCTTGGTGTCGTTCAATACCACCAGATCGCCGGGGCGCAGGAAGGACGGCAGTTCGTGAAATATTCGATCGGCTGGGCTGGCGCTGGTGCCGTCGAGCAGGCGCGAGCCGCTGCGCTCGGTTGCCGGGTGCTGCGCGATCAGTTCTTCGGGCAGCACAAAGTCGAAATCACTCAGCGTGAAAGTTTGGCTGGCGTCGGTCGGGGAATGGGTCATGGTGCTTGAGGGTCGGACGGACCCGTGCCAAGAAAGTACAGGCCCGAATTGTCGCAGCATGCCGACACGGGCAAAATCGGCGCATGTCGCAGCCGATCGCCCCCGCACCCAGCACGCCTTTGAGCGGTCCGCAGAAGGGCATGCGCAAGCTGGGTCTGTTGCGCCCGATCGACCTGGCGCTGCATTTGCCGCTGCGCTACGAGGACGAAACCCGCATCGTCAAACTGAGGGATGTCCGTGACGGTGATCTGGCGCAGATCGAAGGCGTGGTGACTTCCTGCGAAGTGCGCGTGCGTGGTCAGCGCCAGTTGCTGGTGACGCTTGATGATGACTCAGAGATCTGCCAGTTGCGTTTTTTCAGCTTCTACCCTTCGCAGCAAAAGGCGCTCGCCGTGGGCCAGCGCATCCGCGCGCGCGGCGAAATCAAGGGCGGTTTTGGCGGATTGCAAATGATGCATCCGAGCTTTAAAGCCGCCAGTGGCCCACTGCCGAGCGCGCTGACACCGGTCTATCCAACGACGGCGGCCTTGCCGCAAGCCTATCTGCGCCGCGCTGTGCTGGGGGGGCTCGAGCGCGCTGATCTGGCGGAAACAATTAGCGCCGGTGGGCTGCCTGCAAAGCATCCGGCCTTGGCGTGGAGTCTGCGCCAGGCGCTGTCCTTTTTGCATATGCCGACGCCTGATGTGGCTCTGAGCACGCTGCAAGACCCGAACCACCCGGCCTGGCAGCGACTCAAGTTTGAGGAATTGCTGGCGCAGCAGTTGTCGCAGTTGCAGGCCAAGCGCGAGCGCGCCCGGCTGCGTGCGCCGGTGCTGCCGGTGCGACGTCAAACCTCCCACACAGCGCTGCCTCTGCATGAGCAATTGCTGGCGGCCTTGCCGTTTCGCCTCACCGCAGCCCAGCGTCGCGTCAGCGAGGAAATCATGCGGGATCTGGCGCGGCCCGTGCCCATGCACCGCTTGCTGCAAGGCGATGTAGGTTCCGGGAAAACCGTGGTCGCGGCGCTGGCGGCGGCGATTTGCATGGACGCTGGACACCAGTGCGCCTTGATGGCGCCTACTGAAATTTTGGCCGAGCAGCATTTCCGCAAGCTGATCGCTTGGTTGGAGCCGCTGGGCGTCAAGACAGCCTGGTTGACCGGAGGCCAGAAGGCCAAAGAAAGGCGTGAGACGCTGGCCCTGATTGCCAGCGGCGAAGCGATGCTGGTGGTGGGAACACATGCCGTCATTCAGGACAAGGTGGTGTTCAAGAATCTGGCGCTCGCCATCATCGATGAGCAGCACCGCTTTGGCGTGGCGCAAAGACTGGCCTTGCGCGGCAAGCTGACCGATGTTGAGATGGAGCCGCATTTGCTGATGATGACGGCGACACCGATTCCGCGCACGCTGGCCATGAGCTATTACGCCGATCTGGATGTCTCCACCATCGATGAGCTGCCGCCCGGGCGCACGCCCATCGTTACCAAGGTGGTGGGCGAGGCGAGGCGCGACGAGGTGATCGCGCGCATCAGCGCCCAACTGGCGCAAGGTCGGCAGGTGTACTGGGTTTGCCCGCTGATTGAGGAGAGCGAGGCACTCGATTTGCGCAACGCCACCGAAACCCACGCGCAGTTGAGCGCCGCTTTGCAGATCGCTGGTGCTGCCGCTTTGCAGATCGGTTTGCTGCACTCGCGCATGCCGGTGGCAGAGAAGAAGGCGGTGATGGCTTCATTCACCAGCGGCGCAATGGGTGTGCTGGTCAGCACCACGGTGATTGAGGTCGGTGTTGACGTGCCCAACGCCACGCTGATGGTGATCGAGCACGCCGAGCGCTTTGGTCTGTCGCAGTTGCACCAGTTGCGTGGGCGCGTCGGGCGCGGCGCCAGTGCTTCAGCCTGCGTGCTGTTGTATTCCACGGGCGATGCGCCGCGCTTGGGTGAAACCGCACGTGAGCGCCTGAAAGCGATGGTTGAGACCAGTGACGGTTTTGAGATTGCGCGGCGCGACCTGGAGATTCGCGGCCCCGGTGAGTTTCTGGGTGCGCGCCAGTCGGGGGCAGCCCTGCTGCGTTTTGCTGATCTCGTTGCCGATGGGGCTTTGCTGGAGCAGGCGCGCCGATTGGCGCCGTTGATGCTGGATCAGCATCCGGAGCTGGCAGCGCAGCACGTTGCGCGCTGGCTTGGTGGCAAGGAACGGTACCTAAAAGCCTGATCCGACAAGCGTTGGTAGGGGACAATAGCCGCATGACGCTGACCGAACTCAAATACATCGTGGCTGTGGCGCGCGAGCGCCACTTCGGCAGGGCGGCCGATGCCTGCTATGTCTCACAACCGACGCTGTCCGTGGCGGTCAAGAAGCTCGAAGAAGAACTCGACGTCAAACTTTTCGAGCGCAGCGCCAACGAAGTTTCGGTAACGCCACTGGGGGAGGAAATCGTGCGCCAGGCGCAGGCGGTGCTGGAGCAGGCTGCCAATATCAAGGTGCTGGCCAAGCGCGGCAAGGATCCGCTCAACGGCTCGCTGACGCTGGGCGTGATCTACACCATTGGCCCCTATCTGTTGCCCGATCTGGTGCACCAGATGATCGCGCGACTGCCGCAAATGCCGCTCATGTTGCAGGAGAACTTCACCGTCAAACTGCTCGAGATGCTGCGCACCGGCGAGATCGACTGCGCCATCCTGGCCGAGCCTTTCCCGGATGCCGGACTGGCGACAGCGCCGCTTTATGACGAGCCGTTTATGGCCGTGGTGCCGGTTCATCATCCGCTGGCCAAACAGGATCAGGTGACGACCGAGGAACTCAAGCGCGAGAACATGCTGCTGCTGGGCAGTGGCCACTGTTTTCGGGACCATGTGCTGGAGGTTTGCCCCGAATTCGCCCGTTTCTCGAGCAATGCCGAGGGTATTCGCAAGACCTTCGAGGGCTCGTCGTTGGAGACCATCAAGCACATGGTGGCGGCCGGTATGGGCGTCACCCTGGTGCCACGCCTGAGCGTGCCCACGGAGGCGCTGGCGCGCAAACCCCCTCGCAAGCGCGATGAGGATGCGCATGTCAAATACCTGCCTTTTGCCGGAGACCCGCCGACGCGCCGGGTCGTGCTGGCATGGCGGCGCAGTTTCACCCGTTACGAGGCGATCGCCGCGCTGCGCAATGCGATCTACGCCTGCGAGTTGCCGGGTGTTGTGCGTTTGTCATGAGGAAATTGGTGTGAAGTTGTCTGGTTCTCGCATCGCCCTGTATCTTGATTTGATCCGCTGGAACCGGCCCGCCGGTTGGTTGCTGCTGCTGTGGCCGACGCTGGGTGCGCTATGGGTTGCCGCCGGTGGCTTCCCGGGTTGGCATCTGCTGTTGGTTTTTACGTTCGGCACGTTCCTGATGCGCAGCGCGGGTTGTTGCATCAACGATGTGGCGGACCGCAAGTTCGATCGCCACGTCAAGCGTACGGCGAACCGGCCGGTGACGACTGGCGCCGTGTCGGTGAAAGAAGCGCTAATGCTTGGCGCCGTGCTGGCCTTGCTGGCGTTTGCGCTGGTGCTCACGACCAATGCCGTGACCATTGCCTGGTCGTTTGCCGCGCTGGCCATCACACTGGCCTATCCCTATGCCAAGCGTTTGGTCTCGATGCCGCAGGCTGTCCTGGGTGTGGCCTTCAGTTTCGGTATTCCGATGGCCTTTACCGCTGTGCAAGCCAGTGTCCCCTTGTTGGCCTGGATCCTGTTGCTGAGAAATCTGTTCTGGGTTCTGGCCTACGACACCGAATACGCGATGGTGGACCGGGACGACGACCTGCGCATTGGCATGAAGACCTCGGCCATCACGCTAGGCCGGTTCGATGTGCCGGTGATCATGCTGAGCTATCTGATTTTCGTTATCAGTTGGGATATTTCATTGATGCCCTACGCGCAGGGCAAGGCGTTTTACGTCGCCGTGACACTGGCTTTTGCGCAGGTCGCCTGGCATTACACCCTGATTCGCTCACGCGAGCGCGAAGGCTGTTTCCAGGCCTTTCGCCTGAACCACTGGCTCGGGTTCACTTTGTTTGCCGGGATCGCGCTCAGCTACGCGTTGCAATAACTTCAGGCTTTTCCGAACTCGTCGCCCAGTTCCTGGGCCCGGCGCCGCGCCGCGTACAGGGCGTTGATGAAGACGGCTTGCATGTCGTCTTCTTCCATGGAACAGATGGCGGCGTCGGTCGTGCCGCCTTTGGATGTGACGCGCTGGCGCAAAACCTTGGGTGGTTCGCCGGAGCTGCGCACCAGTTCACCGGCGCCAATGAAGGTGGCCACCGCCAACTGTTGTGCTTGCTCGCGCGTCAGTCCCATCTCGGCGCCAGCCGTGGTCATGGCTTCCATGAAATAAAAGGCGTAGGCCGGGCCGGAGCCGGACAGCGCCGTCACGACATCGAGCTTCTCTTCCACATCAAGCCAGAGCAGTTCGCCAGTGCTGGCCATCACCTTTGTGACTTGCTGTTTCTCCGCTGCCGTGACAGCGGGTCGTGCAAACAGGGCGCTGATGCCTTTGCCAATCAGGGCCGGCGTATTGGGCATTGCGCGCACCACGCGCTGGGTGTCCAGCCAGGTCACGATGCTGTCACTGCGAATGCCCGCTGCCACGCTCAGGTGCAAGGCCTTCTGTGTGTGGGGGCGCACGGGCAGCGCAGCCTCGCGGAAGGATTGCGGCTTGACGGCCCAGATCACCATGGCGGCCTGCTCCAGAAAGGCACCGGCCGCGGCCTGCGCGCTCACACCATAGCTGGCGTGCAGCTTGTCGCGGGTCTCGGCAAAGGGCTCGACCACATCGATCTGGCTTGGTGCGTGCCCCTGGCCGATCAGGCCGCCAATGATGGCACTGGCCATGTTGCCGCCGCCAATGAATGCAATACGCTCGCTCATGTTTGTTCTTGCCTCAGGTTGTCAAAGCGCCGCCTGTCGGACGGCGTGTTCCCAGCGCGCCATCAATTCTTTGGCACGCTCTGGCGCCATTGTCGGCAAAAAATATTTCTCCGCCTGCCAAAGACCACTCAGCTCGTCGGTGGTTTTGTAAACACCGCTTGCCAAGCCGGCCAAATAGGCTGCACCCAGCGCGGTGGTTTCGGTCACGGCCGGTCGCACCACCGGTATGCCGAGCAAATCGGCCTGGAACTGCATCAACAGGTCGTTGACGCTAGCGCCGCCATCGACGCGCAATTCGGTGACGCCTGCATCTCCCGCTGCCAGCAGATCGCGGCTCATGGCTTGCAGCAGGGCGGCGCTTTGAAAAGCAATGCTCTCCAGCGCCGCGCGCGCGATATGGGCCAAGGTGCTGCCACGGGTCAAGCCGGTGATGGTGCCGCGTGCGTCGGGCTTCCAGTAGGGCGCGCCCAGTCCGGTGAAAGCCGGCACCAGCATGACGCCGCCGGCGTCGGGCACGGTTTCGGCCAGTGCCTGCACTTCAGCGCTACTCTGAATCGCACGCAGTCCGTCGCGCAGCCACTGCACCACGGCGCCGCCGACGAAGACGCTACCCTCGGACGCGAACTCGGGCATCGTGCTGGTTTGCGCCGCGCTGGTGGCAATCAGGCCGTTGTCGGAGACCTGGAGTTTGTTGCCCGTGTGCATCAGCATGAAGCAACCCGTGCCATAGGTGTTCTTGCCCATGCCGGCCTTGAAGCAGGCCTGACCAAACAGCGCGCTTTGCTGGTCGCCAGCGACGCCGCCAATTGGGATCGCGTGTCCCAGCAATTCAGGTGTCAGCTCGCCGTAGAGGGTGCTCGACGGTCTGACGCTGGGCATCATGCTGGCCGGGATGTCGAGCGCCCGCATCAGTTCGGCGTCCCACTGGTTGCTGTGGACGTTGAACAGCATGGTGCGCGAGGCGTTGCTGACATCGGTAGCGTGCACGGCGCCTTCGGTCAGACGCCAGATCAGCCAACTGTCGACCGTGCCAAACGCGAGTTCACCGTTGGCGGCCATCTGGCGCGCGCCTGGTACGTTGTCAAGCAGCCATTTGAGCTTGGTACCGGAGAAGTAGGCGTCAACCAGCAAGCCGGTTTTGGCCTGGATCGTGCCGGCCAGGCCGCGCTCGCGTAATTCGACGCAGGCCGGTTCGGCGCGGCGGTCCTGCCAGACGATGGCGTTGTGGATTGGTAAACCGGTGGTGCGGTTCCAGACCACGGTGGTTTCGCGCTGGTTGGTGATGCCGATAGCACGCACCTGGCGCGCCGAGATGCCGGCCTTGAGCAAAGCCTCACGCGCTGTCGTCAACTGCGTGCGCCAGATTTCCTGAGGGTCGTGCTCAACCCAGCCCGGTTGCGGGTAGATTTGCGTCACCTCCTGCTGTGCCAGGGCTTTGATCTTCCCATCGGGGGTGAAGACGATGCTGCGGGAGCTGGATGTGCCCTGATCCAGGGCAAGCAGATAGGTCATGGGCGTGTCTAAACTGGCAAATAATGCTTGCACTCACCAAGCAGCGACTTACAGAACTTTGACTCATGGCTACTTTACCCCAGCCGGCCGTTACCCACAGGGTCGAACTGCTCGCACGTCTGGCTAGCGAGCGTCACTACGACATCGCCATCGTGGGCGGTGGCGCAACCGGGCTGGGCGTCGCGCTGGACGCCGCCGCGCGTGGTTTCAAGGTGGTGCTGATCGAGTCGCATGATTTTGCGAAGGGCACTTCATCGCGTTCCACGAAACTGGTTCATGGTGGCGTGCGCTATCTGGCGCAAGGCAATATCTCGCTCGTGCGCGAGGCATTGCGGGAGCGCGCCACGCTGCTGAAAAACGCTCCCCATCTGGCACAGCCGCTGGCCTTTGTCATGCCCTCCTACAAGTGGTGGGAAGCCCCTTTTTATGGTATCGGGCTCAAGATGTACGAAGCGCTGGCAGGCAAGGCAAGTCTGGGTGCCGCTGAATTCCTGAGTCGCGACGATGCACTTGCTTTGTTACCGATGGCGCAGCCACAAGGCCTGAAGGCCGGCGTTCGGTATTGGGACGGTCAGTTTAATGATGCCCGCCTGGCATTGGCGCTGGCGCGAACTGCCGCAGCGCAGGGCGCTTTGCTGTTGAACTATTGCCGGGCCGTCGACTTGATTTTCCAGGATGGAAAGATCGCCGGTCTGGTTTGTGAAGACACACTGACAGGGCAGCAGCACCGGATTCATGCACGGTGCGTGGTGAACGCCGCCGGCGTCTGGGTCGATGAACTCCGGCAGAAGGATGGTGCAGCCAACAGCGGCGACGGCAGGCATCCGGTTAAACCGATGGTCGCGCCAAGTCAGGGTGTGCACATCGTTGTGGACCGGGAATTTCTGGGGGGCGAGTCAGCACTCATGGTGCCCAAGACAGCCGATGGGAGGGTGCTTTTTGCCGTGCCCTGGTTGGGCAAGGTCATCCTGGGTACCACTGATACGCCACGTCATGACCTGGCGCGCGAGCCATTGCCATTTAAGGAAGAAGTCGATTTCATCCTGAAAGAATCGGCGCGCTACCTGCGCCACGCGCCCGATCGCGCCGATGTCAAGAGCATCTGGGTTGGCTTGCGGCCGCTCGTCAAGGCGCAGGGCGAGGATGGCGAGAACACCAAGGCCCTGAGCCGTGAGCACACGGTGTTGGTCAGTCGCAGCGGGCTGGTGACGGTGACCGGCGGCAAGTGGACGACCTACCGCTCCATGGCCGAGGACGTATTGCGCGTGTGCATTGAGCGTTCCTTGCTGGCTGAGAAGAAAAGCGGCGCAACCCTTCACTTGAAGTTGATTGGCGCAGGCGCTGCCGGGATGAGTTTCAGTTCACTGTGCAAGCCGCCGGGCATACATTCCTACGGTGACGAACAGGCTTTTGTCACCGCTTTACCCGGCGCCGACCGGGAGTTGACGCCCGGTTTGACCGAGGCCATGGTTCGATTTGCCGCCCGCCATGAATACGCAGTCTGCGTGGAGGACGTGCTGGCGCGGCGCTCTCGTTTACTGTTTCTGGACGCGCGCTTGGCCGGCTCCCTGGCCGCGCAGGTCGCGGAAATCCTGTTTCAGGAGACAGGTTTGGACCCGCAAACCGGGTCATTTCTCGAGCTGGCGCAGCATTATTTGTGCTTGCCGGACTAAATATCCTTGACGGCCCCACGTAAGCCGTGCATAATCAGCGGCTTCGCTTGAAAAAGTATGAAGTGTCTGCCCAGCGAAAGTGATGCAAGTGGTTTGCATCCCGGACGACGGGCCCAAGACTGACCGGAAAGCAACCGGCAACCGACTGCAGAGTTGGCTGTCCAAGGTTTCTGGTGCAAGTTGGGAAAATTGAAATGATCCAAGTTGAATCTCGATTAGAAGTTGCCGACAACACCGGCGCAAAGTCTGTCCTCTGCATTAAGGTGCTGGGCGGATCCAAGCGCCGCTACGCAAGCGTTGGCGACGTTATCAAGGTAAGTATCAAGGAAGCTGCTCCGCGCGGTCGCGTCAAAAAAGGCGAGATCTACAGTGCGGTAGTGGTTCGTACGGCCAAGGGCATCCGTCGTAGTGATGGCTCGCTGGTCAAATTCGATGGCAACGCTGCAGTGTTGCTGAACGCCAAATTGGAGCCAATTGGCACTCGTATCTTCGGCC
>CAITXW010000258.1 GCA_903896425.1 uncultured beta proteobacterium
GCCGGCGCCTACACCTGGAACAAGGCGCCGCGCCTGGGTGGGCAGGTGGTGGAGACGGGCGCCATTGCGCGTCAACTGGTCGCTGGCCAGCCCTTGATTCACGAACTGGTGCGTATGCACGGCGGCAGCGTCTACACCCGTGTGCTGGCACGCCTGCTGGAGTTGGCGCGCATTCTGCCGCTGATGGAGCAATGGCTGCAGGACTTGCAGCCGCGCGAGCCTTACCACCAGGTGCAGGCGCTGCCGTTACAGGCGCAGGGCAGCGGCCTGTCGGAGGCGGCGCGCGGTGCGCTCGGGCACTGGGTCAGGATTGAGAACGGGCGCATCGCGAATTACCAGATCGTGGCGCCGACCAGCTGGAACTTCTCGCCGCGAGACGCCGCCGGCACACCGGGCGCGCTGGAAGCGGCACTGGTCGGTGCGCGCATCGACAGTTCGCTCGGGCGCGGCCAGAGCGTGGCGGTGCAGCACATCGTGCGTTCTTTCGATCCTTGCATGGTCTGCACGGTGCATTGATAATTTGCCCGACCATGGCCGTCCCACCCCCATCACCACTGCAGCAATTGCCCCCGGGCGAGGTCGAGGGCCTGGACGAAGCGACCTGGCTCGACGTCATCCACAAGATGGATGAGGTCTATTCCAAACTGGTCAGCGATGAAATCGAGCTCGAAGAAAAAAACGCGCAGCTCGAACAGTCGCAGCAGTTCATCTTCAGCCTGCTCTCGGCCATGAGCGATGTGCTGATTGCTTGCAATCAGGATGGCCTGATCGAGGAGACCAACGCCGCGCTGTGCGAGTTGGTTGGCCGCAGCGAGGCCGAGTTGCGCGGCACGCCGGTGCTCGATCTGCTGGCCGATGAGCAGAGTGTGCAGCGCTGGCAACTGGCGATGTACCACACCGAGTCACGTGCCGGCGTCGTGGTCGAAATCAACCTGCGCGACGCCGCGGGCCAGGCATTGCCGGTGGACCTCAACTGCACACCGCGCCACAACAGCGCGGGGCGCATGGTCGGCCATGTACTGGTGGGACGACCGCTGGGAGAACTCAAGCGCGCCTACCATCAACTGCGCGAAGCGCACGAGGCCTTGAAGCTGGCGCAGCAGCAATTACTGCACTCGGAAAAAATGGCCTCGCTGGGGCGACTCGTGGCCGGTGTTGCGCATGAGCTGAACAACCCGATCAGCTTCGTGCTCGGCAATGTGCATGTGCTCAAGCGCTACGGCACACGCCTGAGCCAGTACCTTGAAGCTTTGCACCAGACGGATCTGCCCGAGCCGCTGCAGGCGCTGCGTGCCGAGTTGCGCATCGATCATCTGCTCAAGGACCTGCCCTCGCTGATGGACGGCACACTTGAAGGCGCGCAACGCACGACCGACATCGTTGCCGGCCTCAAGCGCTTCTCGACGGCGGTGCACGAGGAAGTGACGCAGGTCGAACTCAATGCGGTGGTCGAGCGTGCCATCCTGTGGGTCAAGAAAGGCACGGCGCCGCGCTTCGAGATTCACTGGCAACGCGCTGCTGACTGCTTTGTCACGGGTAACGCCGGTCAGTTGCTGCAGGTGATGATGAACCTGATCCAGAACGCTTACGATGCGGCGCCGATTGACGGCTACACCACGCCCGAACTGCACATCACGCTGGTACGAGCGGGCGACAGCGTGCAGCTGCGCTTTGCCGACAACGGCACCGGCATTTCTGACGAGCATTTGCCCCGCATCTTTGACCCCTTCTTCACGACCAAGAGCGTGGGCAAGGGTACCGGCTTGGGTCTGTCGATCAGCTACGGCATCGTCGAGCAGCACGGCGGCAAACTCGGCGTCGAGAATCTGTCGCAGGGTGGCGCGCAGTTCACGTTAACCTTGCCGCTGTCCGCGAATTAGCCATGGGAAACTACCTAGTGGCGCGACATGCGGGCCTCGATAGACTTTGGCGCACAACCCATCCCAACCGATTCCTGTCACATGTGAGGTACCCCATGAAGAGCTCCCGTCGATTGATGGCCTTGGCCGTTCTGTTTGCTGCCAGCACATCCCAGGCCCAGTGCTTGAGCGATGCCCAGGTAGAAGATTTTGTCGGCAAGTATTTCGCAAAAACTGCAGCGGTGAATCCGCCAGCATCTTCGGAAGAAGACGGAGCCTGCACGCGCGCCAAGCTCAACGCTGTTTTCTCCAAACGTCTGGGCAAGGTGATTGGTTACAAGGCTGGGCTGACCAATCCGGCAGTGCAAAAGCGCTTCAACTATGACAAGCCGGTCTGGGGCAAGCTCTACGAAGGCATGCTGCTGCCCAGCGGCGCTACGGTTGATGCCGGCTTTGGCGCCAAGCCGCTGTTTGAGGCCGACATGCTGGTGCGCGTCAAGAGCGAAGCCATCAATCAGGCGACGACGCCGATGGAGGTGCTGGCCGCAATCGACCAGGTTATTCCATTTATCGAACTGCCAGACCTGATGGTCGAGAGCATTCCCAAACTCAACGGACCCGCGGTCGCGGCCATCAATGTCGGTGCGCGCCTGGGTGTGGTCGGCACGCCGATGGTGGTGCCGCCGTACCGTGGCGAGCGCTACGCCATGCTCGATGCACTGCGTGACATGAACGTGGTGGTGAAAGACGCAGCCGGTGCGCGCCTGGGTGGCGGCAAGGGCAGCGACATTCTGGAACACCCGCTCAACGCCGTGGTCTGGCTGGCGCAGGCGCTGGCCAAGGAGGGCCTGGCCATGAAGCCGGGTGAACTGATCAGCCTGGGTTCCTTCTCGGCCCTGTTGCCACCCAAGCCGGGACTGAGCGCCAGCGTGAGTTACGAGGGTCTGACCGGTTCAGCACCCGTTTCTGTGACTTTCAAGTAGATTGCCGTGGCGTCTCTGCCATCGAACTGAACCCGACAAGAACAGGCCTTATGCAAATCGATCCCGCGCTTCAATCACCTGCCGATAACTACAAGTTGCTGACCAATCTGGTTGTGCCGCGACCCATCGCCTGGGTCAGCACCCGCAGTGAAAGCGGGGTTATCAATCTGGCGCCATTCAGCTTCTTCAACGCCATCGGCAGCGAGCCGCCGTATGTCATGGTCAGCATCGGCCTGAATGACAAGGGTGAGGCCAAGGACACGGCGAAGAACATCGCCTCCAGCGGCGAGTTTGTCGTGAACATGGTGACAGAAGATTTGTTTGACGCTATGAATATTTCAGCGGCTGATTTTCCGCCCGATCAGAGCGAACTTGACGCAGCGCAACTGCAAACCGCGCCCTCGGTTCACATTCAGACGCCGCGTGTTGCGCGCTCGCCGGTGAGTTTTGAGTGCAAACTGGTCAGTGCGCAGCAACTGGGACAGAACACATTGTTCATCGGTGAGGTCGTTATGTTCCATGTTGCCGACGATGTGATCGGTGAGCGTCTGCGCATCAGTAATTTTTCACCGATCGGGCGGCTCGGCTCGCCGTCGGTTTACTGCAATACCACCGACCGATTCGATATCGCGCGCATTTCCTACGCCCAGTGGCTGGGCCGTAAGCCGTGATTTTCATCGCGCATGGGCCAGACCGGTGCGGTCAGCGGCGCCCTCAGTAGGTCACCCCGATATAACCGAACCAGGTATTGTTGTCCCCCGGCTTGAGACTGCTGTCATTGGACTTGCGGGAGGCGGAGTACTGCGCACCCACACGGATGTTTTGGGCTGGCGTCCAGAACAACTCGTAGGTCGTGCCACTGCGTTGAAGGCGGGCAGAGCGCGGTTGTCATCTGTTGGCGCGGCCTTGACCGACAGGCCAAAAGTCACATCCTGCCGGGCCGTGAAGGCGCGCTCGCTATAGCGCAAGACGTACATGCGGCCGTCCGGGAGAAAGTCCTGCTCTGAGGATGTGCCCATGGTGGTCATGGCGTGTGCGGCCGGCGCCAGCAGGACGATCGTGATGGCGACCGCGATGGCGGCCAGACCCAGTGTCAGGCCCGAGAACAGTTGCCGCATACCGTGAGTTTTCTTGCTGGTTGATAACATGGCAGGGTCCCTTTCTGAGAGCTTGAGTTGTTCGCTGATGCACTTGTTGTGCTCTCATGGCTTCATTCTGGGTAGAGCAACTTAAGCTCGGCTTAAATTTTTCGCGGAAAATTAAGCCAGCCTTAACCGTGTTTGGAGCGAAGCATGAAAATTGACAGCCTTGACCATCTGGTGCTGACCGTTGCCGACATCGAGGCGAGCGTCGCCTTTTACACAGAAGTATTGGGCATGGAGGTCGTCACCTTTGCCGGGGGGCGCAAGGCCTTGTCGTTCGGCGCGCAGAAGATCAATCTGCATCAGTGCGGCAAGGAATTTGAACCCAAAGCCTGCGCGCCGACACCGGGCTCAGCTGATCTGTGTTTTATTACGTCCGTGCCGTTGACGGAAGTGGCCAGTCATCTCGCGGCCTGTGCTGTCCCAGTCGTTGAAGGCCCGGTGCAGCGCACCGGCGCTACCGGGGCTATCCTGTCGCTCTATGTGCGTGATCCGGATCAGAATCTGATCGAAGTCTCCAATCAGATCGTGATACCAAAATCCTGATCAAGCGTGACAGCCGGATAGTGAAAGCGCACCGGACCATCCGGTCGCTCATTGACATACTGGAACACCAGCGGATCGGTGCTGGCGCGAACCTCGGCAACCGTGCCCTGGAACGCAACCTTGCCGCTGTCGAGGATGATGACATGGTCGGCAATTTCCAGGGTCTGCTTGAGTTCGTGCGATACAAACAGGCTGGTCAGTCCCATCGAGTCGTTGAGTTCGCGGATCAGGTTGGCGGCAACGCGTAGCGAGATCGGATCCAGGCCCGAAAACGGCTCGTCGTACATCACCAGATCGGGGTCCAACGCAATGGCACGCGCAATGCCAATGCGCTTGGCCATGCCGCCCGACACTTCGCTGGGCATGAGGTTGCGCGCGTTGCGCAAGCCCACAGCGTTGAGCTTCATCAGGACGATGTCGCGGATCAGCGGTTCCGGCAGATCGGTGTGCTCACGCAGCGGGAAGGCAACGTTCTCGAACACGCTCATGTCGGCAAACAGGGCACCAAACTGGTACAGCATGCCCATGCGGCGGCGCACGGCGTAGAGTTGTTGCTGGTCCATGGGCCCGATGTCCTGCCCGTCAAACAGCATTTGCCCGGACCAGGCGCGGTGCTCGCCGCCCATGAGCCGAAGCGTGGTCGTCTTGCCGCCGCCCATCGGACCGATCAGCGCCGTGACTTTGCCACGCGGGATGTGCAGCGTCACGTCATCGAGAACGGCGCGCTCGCCGTAACCGAAGGTGAGATGGCGCATTTCGACAAGTGAAGAGGGCGTGGTAGGGGGCATAAATACTCGAACCGGACGGAGCCCGGCACGTGAATGATAGAGGATTTGCGCTGCGCAACCTTAGAGCGCAAGCTGCCCTGCGGAACTTTCGGCTCCGGCCAATTGGCTGGTGCCGTTGGCGCAGGCGGCAGCCGGCGCGTGGGCAAGATGGTCAAAACCCATCAGCAGGGAGCCGTTGATGGTGAAGGCGAGCAGGCAGGCGATGGCCAGACTGCTGAGGCTGAGGCGTTGTGTGGTGCTGTAGGTCATGGTGTTCTCCGGTTTGTGAGCCTTCTGTGGCTCCATGGATGAACTTTAGAAAAACTGCCCCGATGTCGCCAGCGCTTTGTGACGAACTGCAGCATGGTGCGAAATACGGCGCGTTTTACTGGATCAGCAGCAACTGGTTTGACCCTTTGGTCTGCACCACCTCGCCGTCCATCATGGTCAGGGAGATCCGACCCGCAGTTGCCTCAGTGCGGCGACCAGTTCATTGCTCTGCGCATGCAGAATGGGTAGCCCGGCAGTGGCCTCGCCATGGCGCTCGGCGGCAATCCAGTCGATGAGCTGCTGCGCCTGGTTGTGTACGCTGTCATGTTTCGTTATTAACACTTCAAAAGCGCAATGATCGCGGTATCTGGTGCTTGCCTGGCCGCTGATCCATTGGCCCAACTCGCACAGGGCCGGGTCCATCGGCGGCAGGGAATCGCTGTTTCCCAATATGCAGTTTTCCACATCGCGCACCCAGTGGCGGTGGCTGATTTCAGCGTGCACCAGTTCGCGGCTGCTGTGCGGATGCGAATGTTCATTCCAGATCGACCAGGATGGATCGGGACGCCAGTTTTGTGTCCAGTCTGGCACTGCGTGCGCCGGCATGGCCCGGGCAATTCCATAGCCCTGACCAAGTTCACAACCCATGGCCAGCAGCAGTTCCCCATGCGGATTCGATTCAACGCCTTCCGCCAGCACGGGACGCCCAAACGCCTTGGCCAAACCCATCACCGCTTCCACAATCACAAAATCATCCGGATCCTGGGTCATGCCGATGACAAAGCTCTGGTCGATCTTCATGAGATCGGTCGGCAATTTCCTGAGGCTTGTGAGCGACGAGTAGCCGGTACCAAAGTCATCCAGCGAAAACCCCACGCCCAACTCACAGCAAGCGTGCATGACGGCGGTGACCTTCTCAATATCATCAAGGGAACTGGTCGCGAGCACCTCCAGAACAAGCTGGGCCGGTTGCACCTGCGGATGTTGTGCCAGTATCTGCGTCAATGTGCTGTCAAAGGACGGGTCCTGAAGATGAACAGCGTCAATATTCACGCTGACGGGCATCTTCATGCCGACGCTGTTCCACTGCGCCATCTGGCAGACAGCGGTTCGGATCACCCAGTCTCCCAGTCTGACACTCAGCGGGTGCCCCTTGATGACAGGCAGGAATTGCCCCGGCAGAATCAGATCATCCTTCGGGTGGTGCCATCGGATCAGTGCTTCCATCCCGACCACCTTGCCGGTCTTCATGTTGACTTTGGGTTGGTAGTACAGGACAAACTCATCGTTGTCCATTGCGCGGCTGATTTCGTCGACTGATTCGCGCTCGGTTTTGACTTCAGCGTGATCCCGCACATTGAAGTACTGGTAGCGGTTCTTGCCGGCTTGTTTTGCCTGGTACATGGCATGGTCCGCGTGGCGCATCAGGTTGTCTGCATCGGTGGCATCCTGCGGGAACAGTGTCACACCGATGCTGGCCGATACGTGCAGCACAAAACCGCTGGCCTCGACCGGTTCGGCGGCGGCTTGCAGCAAACGGTCCATGATGGACTCGCAGTCCTTGGGTTGGCTCAAGTCGGTGAGAATGGCTACAAATTCATCACCGCCAATGCGTGACAGGGTATCGCCATCGCGCAGCGCAGCTTGCATTCGTTGCGACAGGGCGATGAGAAGTTCGTCGCCCACGGCATGCCCGTACTGGTCGTTGATGTGCTTGAAGCCATCGAGGTCAATGAACACGACCGCAAGCTGCTTGCGTTGGCGCCTGCAATGCGCCATTTCCTGCTGCAGACGGTCGGCCAGCAGCGCGCGGTTTGGCAAGCCCGTCAGTACGTCGTAGCGCGCGATTCTCTCGAGCTTGTGCTCATGCTCCTTTTGGATGCTGATGTCGGTGAACAGGGCGACGTAATTGAGGACCCGTTTTTCAGCATTGCTGACGGCACTGATGCTCAGCATTTCGGGGAAAACCACGCCGTCCTTGCGTCGGTTCCAGAGCTCGCCTTCCCAATGTCCCAGCGTGCCCAATGAATGCCACATCTGTGCGTAATAGTCCGCGTTATGGCGCCCGGACTGCAGCATTCTGGGATTGCAGCCAATCACCTCGTCGCGGCTATAGCCGGTGATGCGGCTAAAGGCCTCATTGACGTCGATGATGTTGCAGTCCTGATCGGCGATCAGGATGCCTTCGCGCGCGTGGGTAAAAACGCTGGCAGCAAGCCGTGTTTTCGCTTCGGCCTGCTTGCGCTGGGTGATGTCCTGTGCGATGGCAAGGTAGCCGGTAATCTCGTCGTCCATGGCGCGCACGGCGCTGACCATCAACGCGACATTGAGATGTCCACCGTCTTTTCTTGCATAGGTCCATTCGCGTTGCTTCTGGATGTCACGGTCTGCCATTTCGGTAAACACCTTGAACCCGCTCACCGTGTGACCCAACTCCACGCTCAGCTCCAGCGCTGACTGATCGATCTCGCCCGCCAGATGCAGCGCGCTCATAGTCATCTTGCCCATCACTTCGTCAGCCGGGTAGCCAAGCATGCGCTCGGCCCCCCGATTGAAGAGCTGGATCAATCCGTCCCGGTCGGTGGCGATGATGGAGACCTCGGATGCGGCAGATAGAAGATTGCGGTACTCGCGATTGGCCGTCACGGCCGCCTCGGTCGCCTGCGCGAACGCGCTGACGTCGACGCGAAAACCGACGGTGTAGCCATCCGTGGTGCGCCGTTCCAGCACGCGCAGCACTTGCCCGGTACTGATCTTCTGCGTCAGCGTGACGTTGCCGCTGCGGTGCGCCGCCAGCCTTTCGGCTACCCAGGCTTCGATTCGACCGTTGGCCTCAACGTACTGTCCACGCTGGGCGCTTGCGCGCAGGAGCTGCTCAAAAGTGACGCCGGGTGCAATGAGGTCGCTGTTGGCTGAGTAGATGGCTTTGTACTTTTCATTGCAGAAAACCAGTCGATCCTGTGGGTCGTACAACACAAAGGCTTCATCCAGCGCATCGATCGCGGTGCGCAGGATCCGGTCATTTTCCTCAAGGGTCGCCTGGATCCTGTGCTCGACCGTGATGTCTGAAATGAAGCCATGCCACAAGATGCTGCCGTCCGTCTGCGCTTCGGGTCTGGCAATGCCCCGGCGCCAGCGCTGGCCCTGCTTGGGCAGCACGACACGGTATTCGCAGGTCCACGGTGTCAGAGAGGCAGCCGATTGTTTAATCGACGCCTGCACTTCGTCCAGATCGTCCGGGTGGATGACAGAAAAAGCGGCGCTGGCATCGTGCGCGACCTGTTCTGGAGTGACCTCGAAGATGTCGGAGATGCCCGGGCTTGCAAACGGGAAACACGAGTGGCCGTCCGGAAATTGCTGATATTGGTATATCAAGCCGGGAACCTGGGCTGTCAGGGTTGCCAGGAGTTTGTGCGCAGCATCGGCCTGTTGCTGTGCCTGCACACGGGCCGAAATGTCATGAATGATGGCGTACAGGAGCGTGCGTCCGTCGATCTCGATCGGTCCCGAATGCACCTCCACCGGCACCGTCGTGCCGTCGGCCAGGCGATGGGTCAGAAAGAGGTGTTCGCGCTGCGCTGCCGCAGCCCGCCTGATTTCATCCTGAATTTCCTGCGCCGAAAGATGGTTGATGGTCGCGAGCGGCATAGCGCGAAGGGCCAGATCGTCGTAGCCGAAGAAATGCTGCGCTGCCTGGTTGCCGCGAACAATCGTGTCCGTCTCGGGATCAACCAGCAGCGTGGGCACCTTGGAGCCGTCAAACAGGGCGCGGTAACGCTCTTCGCTGCGCGTCATCTCCTCGTGTTTGATGGCCAGTTGATGTTCGAAGGTGCGATCAACCAGCACCATCAGTCGTTCGTCGTCAACCGTGGAGCTTGGATTGAGCGCAATGATGTGCGCGTCAACCTCGCTCTTGTGGCTGGTGTCGTTGGCGATCAACTGGCATTTTGAAGCCTGCGCCAGATCCCGTCTTGTGACCAGCGCAGCATGCAAAAGGGGGCGGCTTTCCATCTGGAAGATCTGGTAGACCGAGCGGCGTTGCAGTGATGCGGACTGGCGCAGGGCAAAGCGCTTGCGGGCCACCGCATTGGCTTCGACAATGAATCCCTGTGTGTCGATGATCAGGCCTTCGAGCGGCAGATTTTCAAACAGCCGCCGGTACTTCTTCATCGCCACTTCGGTCTGCAACTGGGCGGCTCGCAGGTCCTGGTTCTGGATCTCCAGTTCTGTCTGGTAGACACGCAGTTCTTCCACCAGGCGCATCGCATCGGCCATTTCTGCTGGCGCACGGTCCGCGGCTTCGTCGCGCGGCATCGTTTGCAGTGCGGCCTGCGCGCGTGCGCGCAACAATTCGATATCCCTGTCCAGGGCCCTCATTCGACACTCCTCGCAAACCAGGATGTCACGTTGATGTGACTTACCACTGCGCCCAGAGACGGCCCCTGGATCGGTGCTACGTTCATGACGAACCAGCGATGCTCGGTTGGGGAATGGCACGGATACTGAATGGAGAACGATGGCAGAGTTCCCTCCAATACACCACGCAGCCCGCGCAGGGCTGTGCTGGCGGTGTTGCTTTCACCGGGGTAGTCCACTTCGCATGCGTGCAGGTAGTTGCAGCCGGGTCCGGATGTCTTGAGTTCCGGGTCGCCGTTGGCCGACGCAAACCGCCTCCAGGCGGCGTTGACCAGGAGGATGGTTCCGTCGGGTTCCAGCACCGCGACATGTTCGGGCAGCGCGTCGAGTATGGTTTGCAGCCTTCTTGCGTCGTGGTACGCGGTGACGTCCACAAACGACATCACCGCGCCGCGTCCGCTGGCGCTCGTGATCGCATAGGGCAACATGCGCACAAAAAGTACCCGGTCGCCTTCCGTGCTGGGCACTTCGCGCTCTATCATGCGCCCGTTTGCCAGCGTCAGCGCCAGATCGTCGGTCAGGGCGGGGTAGCGCAGGATGTGGGCGATTTCATCGAGCGGACGCCCCAGGTCGTGATCGCGAAGCTTGAATATGGTCGCCGCATCGGGGCTGAAGCGCGTGATGTTCATGGCGGTATCGACGAACAAGGTCGCCACACCAGTGGCCTTGCCCATGCACTCCAGGTCGGCGTTGGTCTGGTTGAGCAGCAACATCTTTTCCTGGTATTCGGCGTTGACCGTATTCAACTCTTCGTTGACCGACTGCAATTCCTCGTTCGAGCTTTGAAGCTCCTCGTTGGACGCCATCATTTCTTCGTTGGTGGCCTGCAATTCCTCGTTGGAGGTTTCCAGTTCCTCAATCGTGGCTTGCAGGCTGTCGCGGGTGGCCGTCAACTCGCGCTCCAGGCTGTCAATGCGCGTCATGGTCTCGGCGCCCACATCAACAGCCTTGCGGGCATCCTTGGTGCTGACCTCTTCCGCTTCAAAGCAGAGCATGACCAGGCGTTCAACGCCTTCGTTTCTCAGGCAATGGGCGGACACCCGCACCGAGCGCACATCGCCAGTGCGCAGCGTGATCTCAACCGGGTCGGACAGGAGGGAGGATTGATCCTTGATCGATCGGTAGAGCAAGGCCGAGGCAATCGGCACCAGGGGGTCGAGCAGCAATCGGTTGATGATGAGGCTGGCCGAGCCTTCCTTGGCCTGAATGAAAGGGTTGACGTCGCCGAACAGATGGACCGCTTCGTGCGTTTCATTGAAGATGATTGAGGGCGGCGCGTACTGTGTCAGCAGCGTGGCGATGCCGGTGTCGACCGGGTTCACGCTCGGTGAATGGATGGGTATCTTTCTGCGCTTTTCTGGTGCTGCGGGCGCGGCGCGGCCAGCGCTGCCTTTGCCGCGCTGCTCCAGCAGCGGCAGGATGCGGTCAGCCGTGCGGCGGAACAGCTTGTGCTTGGCGCTGATCACCTGCAAGGCGTCGGTCATCATGGCGACCGATTCGCTGGAGCCCAGAAACAGCGTGCCGCCACTGTTGAGTGCGTACAGCAAGGCGTGTAGCACGCGCTCCTGTGCCACCGGCTTGAAGTAAATCAGGGTGTTGCGGCAGACCACCAGGTCCATCTTGGTGAACGGTGGATCGGACAACAGGTTCTGCCGGGCAAAGACGATGCATTGGCGCAACTCGTTCTTGATCAGGTAGGCGCCGCCTTTGTTGATGAAGAAGCGATCCAGTCGCTCCGGTGATATTTCAGCGGCGATGGTCTCCCGGTAGCTTCCGATGCCAGCCCTTTCAATCGCATGGTGATCGACGTCGGTGGCAAATATCTTTAGAACAGGCCAGCGCTTCTTGCGCTCAAAGGCTTCGAGAAACAGCATGGCGATGGAATACGCCTCTTCGCCTGTGGCCACGCCCGCGATCCAGACCCGGATAATGTCACCGTTTGCCGTTGCTTCCACCAACGGGGCGATGACTTGTTCCGCCAGCAGATTGAACGCTTCCGGGTCGCGAAAGAAACTGGTGACCGATATCAGCATCTCCTTGCGCAGGGTCAGCATCTCCTCACGATTGCTCTCCAGCAGTTCCAGGTACTGGTGCAACTCGGGCGTGTGACGTGCCTGCATGCGCCGCTCCAGGCGCCGCATGATGGTTGCCGGTTTGTAGTCCGAGAAGTCAATGCCGCCGAGCTGGTACAGCAGTTGCAGGATTTCTGCAAAAACGTCATCGTTGGTCAGTGCGGAGTGTGGCGTGACCGGCAGGGTCGGACCCTGGTCGTCATAGGGCTCGTTGCGGATATGGGCCAGCAGGCGCAGCGGTAGTTCTTCAGCCGGCAGGATGGCGTCCATGACGCCGGTGGCGATGGCGCTGCGCGGCATGCCGTCAAACTTGGACGATTCAGGCTCCTGGGCCATCAGGAAGCCACCGGCCGAGCTGATGGCAATGGCGCCCCGGGTTCCGTCCGAGCCGGCACCCGAGAGGATGATGCCAACCGCCTTTTCCCCGTAGATCGCCGCCAGTGATGAAAAGAAGATATCGATCGGCAGCGTCAGGCCCTGCGTTCTCTTGGGTTTCAGGTGCAGCCGCCCAGGCGATACGTGCATGATGGAGCCAGGCGGAATGAGGTAGAGCCGATTGGCTTGCAGGGCCATGTCTTCCTCGACCATGATGACTGGCATCTGCGTATGACGCGACAGCAGCGTGTTCATCATGCTTTTATGGTCTGGCGAGAGGTGCTGCACGACCACAAACGCCGCGCCGGTGTCGATCGGACAGGTTGCGAAGAAGCGCTCCAAGGCGTCGAGTCCACCGGCCGATGCGCCTATGCAAACAACGTGGTGTTCAAATGCGGCTTCCGCCAGAGCGGCAAGCGGGGCCGGCACGTCAGAAGCGGGCGTGTCAGTCATTGTTCGTGACCTCTATGGGTCCAATGTTCCCAGCGCGCGTCCGCCGTCGTCAGGCAGGCGCGCACGCAGTCGAAACCTGCATTACCGGGCGTGCGCGTCTGAATGTTGTCGTTTTTCAATTTCACTGGGAAAAAGTGCAAATATTGCACTCCCTTTGGGGAATTTCTGTAGATTCATCATAGGGGGGTCGCCCTTTGCCAATAGGGCGAATAAGAGGGTACAAGTCCCCCTGTTTCGCTGACGCGCAAGGTGCTGCGCTACCGAGCGCTTGCTATTTCACCGTGGCCATTTGCGCCACTGTGTAAGGCTCTGTTTTCGAATCGCGTCGTCGTCAGAACGGGCTGTTGTCTTTTTCCAGCCCCAGGCGCATCAGCTTCATGCGCAGGCCGACCCGGGTCAGGCCCAGCGCATCGGCAACATGCGTCTTGTTGCCCTTGTAGCGCAGCATGGCTTGCTGGATCAGTTGCGCTTCCAGCCGTTCGAGTTGATGGCGCAACAGGCCCGATTCCGATTTGTCGCCGACCGCGGGCAAACTGCTGGCGCCTTGGCGCAGCCGCGCGGACAGCAGATCGGCGCCGAGCAGCGGACCGTCCGCCAGCGCCAGCGCACGGCGTATTTCGTTTTGCAGTTCGCGCACGTTGCCGGGCCAGTTGTGCTGCATCAGGCATTTCATCGCATCCGGTGCCATCTCTCGCCCCGACAGCCCCGATTGCCTGAGCATTTCAGACACGATGGGCGCAATGTCCTGCGGCCGCTCGCGCAGTGCCGGCAAATACAGCGTGATGCCGGCGACGCGGTAGTACAGGTCTTCGCGAAAACGCCCGCTGGCCACATCGGCTTCGAGCTTGCGGTTGGTGGCGGCGATGACACGCACGTTCACTGCCACCGGGCGCGGGCTGCCTACCGGGCGCACCTCGCCTTCCTGCAGCGCGCGCAGCAGCTTGACCTGGAACGCGGGCGAGGTTTCGCCGATCTCATCAAGGAACAGGGTGCCGCCATCGGCTTGCTGGAACAAGCCAATGTGCGATTCCGTGGCGCCGGTGAAGGCGCCGCGCTTGTGACCGAACAACTCGCTCTCAAGCAGGGTGTCGGGCACGGCGCCGCAGTTTTCCACCACAAAGGGCTGCTCGGCGCGTGCGCTGGCGTAGTGGATGGCGCGCGCCAGCAATTCCTTGCCGGTGCCTGATTCGCCAGTGATCAGCACCGAGAGGTCATGCACCGCGATTTTTTCGGCCAGTGTGCACACCGCGTTCAGGGGACTTTCGGCCGCGCGCGTCAGGCGGTCGAAGCCGGCCTGGCTCTTGGCCTTTTGCCGCAGCTTGGTTACGCGCAGCGCCAGGGTTTCGGGGCTGGCGCGCAGCTCCAGCGTCAGGCGTTGGTTTTCCTGCTGCAAGCGCCAGAGTTCGGCCGCATTTTGGAGCGTCAGCAACAACTGGTCCGGATGCCAGGGCTTGAGCAGGTATTGCCAGATACCGGCCTCGTTGATGCCGGCAATGATGTCCTCGGCCTCGGTGTGGCCCGACAGGATCAGCCGCATGGTGTTGGGCCAGCGGTTGCGCACGTTGCGCAAGAATTCGACGCCGGAAGTGCCTGGCATGCGCTGGTCCGACAGCACAATCTGAACCGGCTCACCCTCCATCACGGCCAGGCCGTCCTCGGCCGAGGCGGCGGTGAAGACCGTGAAGTGGTCTTCGAGCGTGCGGCGCAAGGTTTCCAGCGCGCGTTGCTCATCATCGACCACCAGCAAGGACAGGGGCGTTCGACTTGTCACGATTTTGTCTTCAGCCCGGATGGCGCTGCTTGCGCGCCAGTTGATCGCCAAAACAGATACCCAGATCGCGCCCCGTCTGCAGCGTGTCGCTGTCGAGCGGCACGCCCTTCATGCGCCCTGCCACTTCTTCCAGCGCGACGTAGTTCACATCGGGAAAGCCAAGCGCCACCATGATGCCGGACTGCCCTTCGTCCAGCGCACGCACCGCTGCCGCACCAAAGCGCAGGGCGGTGAGGCGGTCGAATGCCGTTGGGCTGCCACCGCGCAGCAGGTGGCCAAGGACAACCACACGGGTATCCTTGCCGGTGCGCTCCTGCAGCGTGTGGGCGACGCGCTCGCCAATTCCGCCCAGGCGCTCGGCGTGGCCGATTTCGGCCGGGGCCAGCACCTCGCGCGTGCCATGGCCGGCGCGTGCGCCTTCGGCCACCATCACGATCGAGTACAGGTGACCGCCGGCATCGCGCGCGCGGATCGCGTCCGCGACCTTCTCGATGTCAAAGTCGATTTCAGGAATCAGGATGGCATGAACGTGGCCGGCAATGCCGGCGTGCAAGGCGATCCAGCCCGCGTAGCGCCCCATGACTTCGACCACCATCACGCGCTGGTGACTCTCGGCTGTGCTGTGCAAACGGTCAACACACTCAGTGGCGAAGGCAACGGCGGTGTCGAAGCCAAAGGTTGTGAAGGTTTTGTCCAGATCGTTGTCAATGGTTTTGGGTACCCCCACCACGCGCAGGCCTTTCAGGTGCAGGGCGTTGGCAATGGTGAGCGAACCATCGCCGCCGATCGAGACCAGGGCATCGATTTCATGGCTTGCGAAATAGGCCAGAATGTCATCGGAACGGTCGACTTCGCGCATGCTGCCATCGGGCATGCGAACCGGAAAGTGCAGCGGGTTGCCTTTGTTGGTGGTGCCAAGAATGGTGCCGCCCAGATGGCCGATGCCGCGCACCCGGTCGTGCGTCAGGCGCGTGACGCCGCCTTCGGCGTAGCGCTCCGGAAACAGGATGCCGTTGAAGCCGTCACGGATGCCGTAGGTTTCCCAGCCACGGTTGGCGGCCGCAATGACCACGGACTGAATGACCGCGTTGAGCCCTGGGGCATCACCGCCGCCAGTGCAGACGGCAATGCGGCGGATCGCATTCGACATGAAAACTCCTGTAAGCGAAATCAAGGCTCAAGGATAAGCCCGAATCAAGGGTCTAGCCGGTCGTGGACGCTGATTTTTCTCAAGCGTTCGCCTTCCAGTTCAAATCCCGGTGCCGCGCCAGGTGCCGCGGCGTCCACGACGCCGGCGATTTGTTTACGAAGTGGTGCCGCGCCACGTGGTAGCTTGGATCAAAGCCGTAGAAGTTGCGTCGCATCTGCGCCAACTCCTCTTCGCGGTAGACGGCCAGCGGCTTGCGGGCTTCGTCGCGTGCCCGTGTTTCGCGTTTGTCGACCAGTTGCGCTGGCAAGTCCGGCGCGCTGGCCAGTGCTGCGGCACGCTGCGCGACTTCGGCGCGAAACGCTGGCACGTTGCCGGCCAGACAGGCGTCACTGAAACCAATTTCCAGCGCGTGGCGTGCCGTCAGCGGCTCGCGCTTGTGCATGATGGCGCGTGCCGCGTCCAGGCCAACACGCCGCGGCAGGGAATAGGTCCAGTACTCAGAGCCGTACAGGTTGCCCATGTTCTTGTAGTGTGGATTCAGCAGCACGGCTTCGCGCACCCACACCTGATCGCAGGCGCGCGCCAAAAAGCAGCCGCCGGCACCGCTGTTGCCGCCCAGAGCGGCGATCGTGATTTGCGCTTCGGTGCCAATCAATTCCAGCGCCAGGTCGTTCATGGCGTTGATGTTGCGCCAGGATTCGTCAGCAGCAGAGCCCGCGCTCAGACTGGCAGCTTCGATGACGTTGAGGTGGATGCCGTTGGACCAGAAATCGCCACCGCCCAGCAGCAGCAAAACCGTGGTCGGGCGCTGCTTGGCCCAGACCAGCGCGGCACGCAGACGCTCGCACTGCTGCGTTGACATGGCGCCGTTGTAGAACTCGAAGTGCAAGCTGCCGACGGCACCGTTCTCCGCGTAGGAAATGTCCTGCCAGGTTGGGGTCTTGACGCGCCAGTAGCCTTCCAGCGGCGCTTCGGCAATCGCCTGTGCTTGCGGTTCGAAAGCCAGTGTCGCCGGCAGTTTGATGCTGCCTTCGCGCTTGACGTGGCCGATCCAGACCGCACCGTCAACCGTGGCGCGCAGCAGTGCGGTTTCGCGCCGCGCAATCACCGCACCGGGCGTGCCACGCAGCGTTGCCTCGGGCCAGGCGTCGAACAAATGACAGGGCTGTCCGAACAGTGAGTCGGCGACACCGGGAAAACCATCGGCCGCGTGGATCTTGCGCAGCACCGTGGCACTGTCATCGCGCGCCCAATCGATGCGGCGCTCGGCTTGCGTCATCAGCGCACGCGTGCAACCGCGTGCGGCCATGCTGGCCTGCGCTTGCGGCACAAAGTCGCCCGACTCGAAGCGCTGCACTGCCCGCAGCACGGCCTCGCTGGCGGCCTGCGTGACCTCATGGCGGTACAGGCTGGACTTTTTCGCATCGCGCATGGCGAACGTGGCGCTGGCCCAGACCGGCCCGGCGTCCATCTCGGCCTGCGCTTGCAGTACGGTGACGCCCCATTGGGTTTCCTGGTTTGCAATCGCCCAGTCCAGCGCCGAAGGGCCACGGTCACCCACAATGCCCGGATGCACGATCAGACACACATGGCGTGACCAGACCGACTCGGGAATGGCGCGGCGCAGATAGGGCGCGATGATCAGCGCCGGTTGAAAAAGCGCAACCGCTTCCTCGGTGACGCTGTCGGCAATGTCGAATTCGACCGAGGTCTCATGCCCGCGCTCGTTGAGCTCTGCCGCCAGGCGCTGCGTCAGGCTGTTGAAGGCATGGGTCAGCAGCAGGATGCGCATCTTTGCTGTGGCTACGCCACCAACTCCAGTATCTGACCGAGAGTCAGGGTCAGATCAGCATTCTTGAAACCCGCCGCTTCCAAGGCTTCGACGGTGCCCGTCTGGTAGGCCTGCTTTTTGAATTTGAGTTTCATAGATCGCCCCCCAAGTCCAGCTCTCTTTCTATTTCCTCAACGGACGGCAAGCTAGGTTGCAAATCAGCGGGTAATGCTTTTGTCATTATTTGCTCCCACTCGGCAACGCCAATAGGTTGGGTGTTTCCAGTCAAGGCGTATTTCGCAATGGTCTGATTCTTTTCCCGCACCAGCAATAAACCAATGGTTGGTTTGTCACCAGGGTGGCGCAATACATCATTGACTATGTTCATATACATCGTCAGCTGGCTCACTTGTCCAGGGGAGAATGCACCGGCTTTCAGCTCAATCACCACATAGCATCGCAGCTTGAGGTGGTAAAACAGCATGTCAATATAAAAATCACTGCCACCCACCTCGACATGCACTTGCCGACCTACAAAGGCAAAGCCTTGACCCAGTTCCAACAAAAACTTTTCCAAATGTTCGACCAGTTTATTTTCAAGCTCTACTTCTCTGCGCACCTGTGTCGTGCCCAAAAAATCAAACAGATACGGGTCTTTGAAAACCTGATTTGCCATATCAGAATCCAGGGGTGGCAAAGTCAGCTCAAAATTGTTGGCACTTTGCCCGATACGCAAATGCAAAGCAGAGTCGATTTGAATGGCCAAAATATCCTTGCTCCAGCCATTTTCAAGTGCTTGCTGGGCATACCAACGTCGCAAATCCGAATCCTTAAGCTTCTCCATCAGGGTTAAATTGCTGCGCCACGGAATTTGTGCAACGGTGCGTTGCATTAATTCGCGGTCCGGCCAAGCCTCGGCAAAGGCCCGCATGTATTTGAGATTGCGCGCAGAAAATCCCTGCATCTGCGGAAAAGCATCCCGCAGATCTGCAGAGAGCCGATCAATGACCTTGGCACCCCATCCCGCGTCTTGTTGTTTGCTGAGTATTTCTTTGCCCAAATCCCAATACATCACCATCTGTATGGCATTGGCTGATAACTGGGCTTTCAGCCGGTCTTGACTGATTCGTCGCTTGACGGTCGATAAAAACACAGCGTAGTCCGCAGGCAACTCCAAGGAACTGATCGGCACCGGCATCAATACCCCCTGCTTGTTACCGTTATCACGGCGGTGACGCGCATCTGTTGGATTGCTCATCAATAGATCCTCAAATGCATTTGAATTCCGTTCTGGTGCTCATCAGCTTGAAGATTTGCTCGACTTTGATCCTGACGTTGTCGCTGGCAATGTCGGCATCGCTGAACACTGCGCGCAACGGCTCGCGCTTGGTCGGCAGCTTGACTAATTCCTCGTTGAAAATGCTGCGTTTCACTAGGCCAACGGCATCGTGCGTCTTCGCCACGCAATTCGGGAAAAGCGGTGCCAATTTGTCGACATGGGCCGCTGTCAGGTCGGGGGCTGTGCAGTTCGATTGGTTCCATGATGCTTGGCAGTAATTTTAAATTCGTGAGGCTGTCAAGTTCTTTTCGAATGGTACGCAATTGAGCGTTGATTTCGACCTTACGGTTGAACTGTATTTCTTGGGCGAGGCGAGTTTCCTGTTTTATCGCTACCGCTTGCTTGGCAGACAAGAGTGACAGCCGATCCGGTTGCTCGCGCAAGGACTTGCCGGTGACAGGGTCGTGGCGAATGAAGACTTCGGGCACATCAAAGCGGTACTCCAATGGTAAGCGCACCGCCTGGCTGCGGCCTGTGGTAAAGATCTTGGCAGTTTGATGCATTGGGAACTCCCTTTGCGGCATGGTATCTCTCATGAGATGTATCGCGCGATGCTTGACACTCGACGACCGGGGCATGGCCCGCATAAGCTGCGTCGGCGTCAGCAAATTCTGGGCAACTGGTCGCTCGCCAGCCAGTCAACGATGCGCCGGCCACCGAAGGCGGTGGTGAGCTGCACGAAGTGATGGGCATCGGCCATGACCTCGCCGATGACGGCAGCGTCCGCGCCAAGGGGATGTTTGCGCATGGCGGCGAGCAGGCGCGGCGCATCCGCTGCGGCGCAGATGGCGATCAGCTTGCCTTCGTTGGCGACGTTGAGCGCGTCGAGCCCGAGTAGTTCACAGGCAGCGGCCACCACCGGCTTCACCGGAATCGCTTTCTCGCGCAACATCATGCCGACACCGGACTGGCCGGCGATTTCGTTGAGCGTGGCAGCCAGTCCGCCGCGTGTCGGGTCGCGCAGGCAGCGAATGTCGGCACCGGTTGCGAGCATGGCGGCGATCAGGCCATTGAGCGCTGCGGTGTCGGAGAGGATGGGGGCATCAAAGCGCAGGTTTTCGCGCTGGCTCATGATGGCCACGCCGTGGTCGCCGATCGAGCCCGAGACCAGCACCGCATCACCCGGTCGGGCGCGGCTGCCGCCGAGTTCCAGACCATCGGGCAAGACACCGACTGCGGTGGTGGTGATGAAGACACCATCGCCCTTGCCGCGCTCCACCACCTTGGTGTCGCCTGTCACCACCGGCACGCCGGCTGTGCGCGCCGCCTGCGCCATCGATTCGACGATGCGCGCCAAGTCACTGAGCGCAAAGCCTTCTTCCAGGATGAAGCCCGCGGCCAGATAGAGCGGTGTCGCGCCCATCACCGCGACGTCGTTGACCGTGCCGTGTACCGAAAGGCAGCCTATGTCGCCACCGGGAAAGAACAGGGGTGAGACCACATGGCTGTCGGTGGACATCACGATGCGCGCTGCTTTGCCGCCCAGCATCGGTGCTGGCAGCACGGCGCCGTCATTGCCCTGGCCCAGGTATTCGTTGCCCAGGTGTTTGGCAAACAGCTCGGAGATCAGCTGCACCATGGCGCGGCCACCCGAGCCGTGCGTCAGATCAACGCGCCCTCCTTTGAGGTCGAGGGGTCGGACGTAGCCGCGTTTGACTTCAGACATCAGGTCATATCCTTGTAGCGGCCGTAACTGTAGTGCGCGGCGCAAGCGCCTTCGCTGCTGACCATGCAGGAGCCGATCGGGTTTTCTGGCGTGCAGACGGTGCCGAAGATTTTGCAGTCCTGCGGCCGCTTGACACCGCGCAGAATGGCGCCGCACTCGCAGGCCTTGTTGTCGGCCACCGATGCATAGACCAGTTCAAAGCGGCGCTCGGCGTCGAAGGCGGCGTAGGGCTCACGGATCTGCAAGGCCGAATACGGCACGATGCCAAGACCGCGCCACTCGAACTCGCGGCGCAGCTCAAACACTTCGGCAACCCGGTCCTGCGCTTTGAGATTGCCCTCGCGCGTGACAGCACGCGAAAATTCATTTTCGACTTCGGCGCGCCCTTCGTTGACCTGGCGCACCAGCATCAGAATCGCCTGCATGACGTCGAGCGGCTCGAAGCCCGCGATCACCACCGGCTTGCGGTACTCCTCGGCAAAGAACTCATAGGGCAGGCTGCCGATCACGGTCGAGACATGGGCCGGGCCAATGAAGCCGTCAATCGGCACCGTGCCCCATTGCCGCACTTCGGGCGATTCCAGAATCTGGCTGATCGCTGCCGGTGTCAGCACATGGCAACACAGCACGCTGAAGTTGGTGAGTTGCTCCTGCTGTGCTTGCTGGATGGCAAGCGCCGTCGGTGGTGTCGTGGTCTCGAAACCGATGGCAAAGAAGACGACTTCGCGCTGCGGGTTGTCGCGTGCGATTTGCAGCGCGTCGAGCGTCGAATACACCATGCGGATATCACCGCCGCGCGCTTTGGCTTTCATCAGCGACAGGCCGTTGGAGGCCGGTACGCGCAGCGTGTCGCCGTAAGTGCAAAGGATGACATCGCGCGTGAGCGCCAGATTGATCGCCAGATCGACACGGCCGATCGGCAGCACGCAGACCGGGCAGCCCGGGCCGTGCACCATGCGCACGTTCTGCGGCAGCAGGTCGGACAGGCCGTAGCGCGAAATGGCGTGCGTGTGGCCACCGCAGAATTCCATGAAGCTGTAGCGCCGCGTCGGCTCGACGATGGCGGCGATTTTGCTGGCGATGGTCTGGGCGACTTCGCCGTCGCGAAATTCGTCGATGTATTTCACGCCGCCAGCCTGCTTGCATCGAGTTCGGAAAACAGCGCCAGTGTTCTTTCGGCTTCTTCCGGGTCGAGTTTGGACAGCGCGTAGCCAACGTGCAGGATGACGTAGTCGCCCACCTGCACACCGTCGAGCAGGGCCAGTGAAATCTCTTTGCGCACGCCACCCAGATCAACCACGGCTGCATCGCCAGGGCCGACTTCGACTACCTTGACCGGAAGTGCAAGACACATGGTTCAGTGATCCTTTGAGTTGATGGCGATCCAGGCCTGCCCGACTGCGATGCTGGCGTCGCCCGGCGACAAGCGCCGGGGTGCCAGGATGGTCAAGCCTTGGTCTTCCATATTTTGCCGCAGTCGCAACGATAGCAGGGTGTTCAGAAAACAGCCGCCGCCCCAGGCCACGGTTGTCAGGCTGGTGCGCTGGGCGGCTTGCAGAACCCAGTCGGCGAGGGCTGCCACCAGTGTGGCGTGAAAGACGGCCGCCATTTGATCGGCATCGGGCGCAGCGTCGAGCGCGGCGAGCAGGGGCCACAGATCGAGTTGGCCGTCGGCGCCGATGCGCCAGCCACCTGCCAGCGCCGCTGGCCAGCCGTGCTGCTCGATGTGCCGCGTGGCGGCCTGCTCGAGCAAGATCGCGGCTTGCGCTTCATACTGCATTTGATCGCACAGGCCCAGCAGTCCGGCAGCAGCGTCGAAGACGCGGCCCATGCTGCTGGAGCGCGGGCAGTTGATGTTCTTATCCAGCATCTGCGCAATGACGCCCGCGCCGTCTTGGGTAAAGCGCGTGCCGATGTCGGCGTTGCGCCCGAGTTCGTGCAGCACGGATGCCGCCATGCGCCAGGGCTCGCGCGCGGCCTTGTCGCCGCCGGGTAGTGGCAGTGGCCGCAAGCAGCCGATGCGCTCGAACTGTGCGCCCTCGACTCGCAACAGTTCGCCGCCCCAGGCCGTGCCGTCGGAACCGAGGCCGACGCCGTCGAGCGCCAGACCGAGTACCGCTCCCCTGTGGCCGTGCTCGGCGCACACCGCTGCGATATGGGCATGGTGGTGCTGCACCGCAACCGTTGGCAGGCCATGGCGCTGCGCAAAGGCCAGTGCGGCACGGGTGCTGTGGTAGTTCGGGTGCAGGTCGTGCGCGACGATGTCGGGCGTGACTTCAAGCAGGCTGAGCATGCGCACTACGGTCTCATCCAGAAAATCGCAGGTCGCGGCGTTGTCCAGATCGCCGATGTGGGGTGAGGCAAAAGCCTGGTCGCCGCGTGTCACGCAGATGGCGTTTTTCAGGTGTGCGCCAAAGGCCAGCACGGATGGCCCGCCGTGCGGCAAGCGGATGGCCGACGGCGTGTAGCCACGGCTGCGCCGGATGAATTGCGCGCCAATTCCCAAAGGGCGCAGCACGCTGTCGTCACAGCGCGCGACGATGGCGCGGTCGTGGTCCAGAATCGCGTCGGCAATTCCCGCCAGTCGGCTGCTTGCCTGCGCTGAATCACGCACGATCGGCTCGCCGCCGGGGTTGGCGCTGGTCATCACCAGCAGCAGGTCTTGCGGTGCGGTCAGCCAGTCGGTGCCGGTCGGCCGCGCGGCGGCTTCGTGGAACAGCAGGAAGTGGATCGGCGTTGTTGGCAACATGACACCGAGTTCGCTCAGGCCGGGCGCCACGCCGGATAGCAGGGCTTCGCAGCCGGGCAGGGCGCGCAGCAGGACCACCGGGCGCTCGCGGCTCTCCAGCAGTTCTTGTTCGCTTGCTGACACGCTGGCGTAGGGCGCGAGACTGGTCACATTGGCGCTCATCACGGCAAAGGGTTTTGCTTCGCGGTTCTTGCGCTCGCGCAGGCGCTGCACGACTTCGGCGTTGCGCGCGTCGCAGGCCAGATGAAAGCCGCCCAGGCCCTTGATCGCGACGATGGCGCCAGCGCGCAGCAGGTCCAGCGTGTGCGTGATCGGGTCGCCGTTGAGGGGCTTGCCGTTGGCATCTTGTAGCGTCAGTTGCGGGCCGCAGCGTGGGCAGCAAGTGGTCTCGGCATGAAAGCGGCGGTTCGCGGGTGTCGTGTATTCGTGATCGCAAATCGGGCACAGCGGGAACGGCGCCAGACTGGTCTGAGGGCGGTCGTAGGGCAGGGCGCGGGTCACCGTGTAGCGCGGACCGCAGTGTGTGCAGGTGATGAAAGCGTGGCGCCAGCGCCGATTGGCCGGGTCAAACAACTCGGCCAGGCAGTCCGGGCACAGGCCGACGTCGGGACCGATGGCGGTGTTGGTGCTGGCGTGGTCTTGGACGCTGGGCAGGATGTTGAAGCCGTGTAAGGCACTGGGCGTTGCGTCCTGCGCTTGCACAGCATCGACGCAGGCCAGTGCCGGTGCCTCGCTGTGCAGACGTGTCAGCAGCTCATCAAGATCGGTAGTCCTGCCCTGCGCCAGGATCTCTACGCCCTGTGCGTCATTGCGCACCCAGCCGCTCAGGTTCAATTGCTGAGCGAGACGCCAGACAAAGGGCCGAAAGCCCACGCCCTGGACGATGCCGCTCACAAGGATGCGGCGCGCGATGGATTTGGTTCTCGTCATTGCGGGCTCGACCCGCAATCCAGGGTACGCCCAGCACTGGATCCCGGATCAAGTCCGGGATGACAAAATATTCGCTGCTTCCTCACGTGCGTTGCAACTGTGCTTCGAGCGCCGCGATTTTTTGCTTGAGTTGGTCCACGGTTTCGTGGCGCGCGCTGTGCGCTGCGGCCAGACCGGCGCGCAGGAAGGCGAGCCACTCGTCCATGCCGGCGCCGCTGGTGGCGGATACCTGGATGACGCGGATCTGCGGGTTGACCTGGCGCGCATAAGCGATGGCAGCAGCAACATCGAAGTCGAGGTACGGCAGCAGGTCGATCTTGTTAAGCAGCATCAGGCTGGCAGCGCGGAACATATCCGGGTATTTGATCGGTTTGTCTTCGCCTTCGGTCACCGACAGGATGACCACCTTGTGCGCTTCACCCAGGTCAAAAGCGGCCGGGCAGACCAGGTTGCCGACGTTCTCGATCATCAGCAGCGAATCAATCTGCAGGCGCAGTTGCCCCATCGCATGGCCGACCATGTGCGCGTCCAGGTGGCAGCCCTTGCCGGTGTTGATCTGGATGGCTGGCGCGCCGGTGGCGCGGATGCGTTGCGCGTCCTGGCTGGTCTGCTGGTCGCCTTCGATCACGGCCAGTGGCTGCGTGCCCAGCAGGGTGATGGTCTTGCACAGCAACGTGGTCTTGCCGGAGCCGGGGCTGGACACCAGGTTCAGCGCAAAGATGCCGCGCTCGGCCAGTTGTTGCCGGTTCTCGTTGGCGTAGGCGTTGTTCTTGGACAGGATGTCCTGTTCGATCTGCACCATGCGCTTGTTGCTGACGCCCGGCGCGTGCGAATGCTGCGCGGCC
>CAITXW010000259.1 GCA_903896425.1 uncultured beta proteobacterium
CGGCACAGCGCAAAGTGCTCAAACAGCTTTTGAAAACCGAATTGGAAAACCGCCAGCCAAAAGATGGAGAACGTGATGACAAATAAGCGCGATATTTTTGCTGAACTGACAGAAGGATTTGATGCCTTGAAATCCGAGCGTGAAGGTAAGCTGACGCTACGCACCTTCAAGGCCGAGAACAAACCTGCGCCGGTTTTGTTGCCGCAAGAGGTGCTTCAAGTGCGCGAACAATTGCGCTTGTCGCGCCCGGTGTTCGCGCACTACCTGCGCACCAACGCGCGAACGCTTGAAAACTGGGAACAAGGCCGGGCAAAGCCCAACGCACAGGCTTCTCTGTTGATTCGAATGGTTGCACAGTTTCCAGACATGGTGCAGCGCCTCTCAACGATTTAGGGTCGGTTAGTCGGGGGGGCAGAAAAGGACCCGAATTACTTCGGATTCGCAGCGGGAGCGGTCTTTGATGCTGGGGGCTGATGATGCTGGGGCAGATGGCTCCGCGAATGTCCCCCGGCCTGCGGCCTCCTCCTTTATTTCGCTGCGCCATCCGCCCCACCATCATCTTCAAGCAGCCGCGTTGGCAGGCAAGGGATGGATACCTGTCAACTAAACAACGCAGACCGACAACGCCTGTTGACGCGGGGCGGCGTGACGCTCAGCGCGGTGAGGTCAAGGAGGAGGCCGCAGGCCGGGGGACACGAACGGCGTTGAGTGCCACGCCGTCATGCGTCCCGCAGCGCATGACACCCAATGAAGCGAAAACAAGCGATCGTCATTGAAAGGGATGCCAACTGAGCGCAACGGTGAATGACTGCAAGGTGTCTGACACGGTAGTTGGCTCTAAACGTCCCACGCCCGCCGACGTAGCTTCATCAGGGCCTTGCCATGACGAAAGACGACCCGCTGCCAGTTGGAGGACCAACGACGAAGCGCGCTTGCCTTACCGCAGCCAGCCGCGCCGGTAGCAATACCACATGGGTACGGCCGCACTCAGGAACATGAGTGTGACTACGTACGGGTAGGCCAGGCTACCCAGTGCCGCGAACTCGGGGAACTGCAGATTCATGCCGTAGATGCTGGCCACCAGGGTTGGCGGCAACAGCGCCACGCTGGCGACCGAGAAGATCTTGATGATCTTGTTCTGGCTGATGTTGATGAAACCGACGGTTGCATCCATCAGGAAGTTGATCTTGTCGAACAGGAAGGCGGTGTGCGAATCGAGCGAGTCGATATCGCGCAAAATCTGGCGCGCTTCTTCAAACTGTTCGTTGTTGAGAATCTTGCTGCGCATTGAAAAGCTCAGAGCGCGCCGAGTGTCCATCACGTTGCGCCGGATGCGACCGTTCAAGTCTTCATGGCGCGCGATGGAGCCCAGCACTTCGTTGGCCAGGGCGTCCGTCATGTTGCCTGATAGCACCTTCTTGCTGACTTTTTCGACCTCGTCGTAAATGCCCTCGAGGGTGTCGGCTGAGTACTCGGCGTCGGCGTCGAACAGCTTGAGAAGAACATCCTTGGCGTCTTCGATCAGGCCGGGTGCCCGGCGCGCTCGCATGCGCAGCAGGCGGAATACCGGCACATCTTCGTCGTGAATCGAAAACAGCACGCCCTTGCTCTTGAGGGCGTCGTTTTCCAGGTTCAGGATGAAGGCGACCCGCACCGTGCGTGGTTCCTCTTCGTCAGCGATCAAAAAGTCGCTGCGGATGTGCAGGTCGTCGTTGTCTTCCTTGTAGAAGCGCGCGGACTCTTCGATGTCCTCGTCCATCGCGTCTTCCGGGATGGACAGGCCGTAATGCTGCTTGACCCAGCGCTTTTCTTCCAGGGTGGGGGATTCCAGATCGACCCAGATGGGCTGGAAGTTGGAGAGCTCCTCCAGCGATTCGATCTCTTCCTGAAAGAGTCTGCCACTGGCGAGCGTAAAGATATTGAGCATGGTTTACTCCCGAGGGTGAGTTGCATCTGGCGAGGGGTGCGGGTCTATGCTTTCAACCCCGATGCAGCTGAGGGAGTTGAAAGCTACCGACTGGGGTGGCTTAACAAGGAGTTTTCTCCGGGAGTCAATCTCTTTAAATTATCGCATTCAGAACCGGGCCGGTTGGCGGCCAGGGCAAAAAACCTTGGCGGAGTTTGATATCGATGCGCGGATGGCCATATTTGTTACAGTGGCATTCGAAAGGGTATTGCACTTTGAACCCAACGGGGGCATAGTGAATCCAGAGACAGGCTTTTCAACCCGGAAAACAACAGGAGGTTTTTATATGAACTTGACGATCAGCGGTCATCACCTCGAGGTTACGCCCTCCCTGCGCAGTTATGTCACCAGCAAGCTCGATCGGATCGTTCGACATTTTGATCAGGTGGTCGATGTCAAGGTGCTGCTGACGGTGGAAAAGCAAAAGGAAAAAGAGGGACGACAGCGAGCGGAGTGCAATATCCATGTCAAGGGCACCGACATGTTTGCCGAGAGTTCAAACGCTGATTTGTACGCCGCCGTTGACGAACTGGTGGACAAGCTTGATCGCCAAGTGGTTCGCCACAAGACGCGCTTGCAGGAACACCATCACGAGGCGCCCAAACGCATTATGTAAGTCGCCCAGCTTTCAAGCTGAGCACTCGGGCCGCTCCATTGAGCGGCTTTTTTTTAAGTGCGACACTTGCGTGCATAATCTGACACCAAATTATGAATCGACTCGCGTCCATCCTTTCCCCTGCCCAGGTTCTGGTTCAGGTTGATGTCAGCAGCAAGAAGCGAGCCTTCGAGGAGGCTGGGTTGCTGTTTGAAACGCTGCATGGCCTGAGTCGTGCGTTGGTCACTGACAGCCTGTTTTCGCGTGAGCGACTCGGCTCGACGGGTCTGGGGCACGGCGTTGCGATACCGCATGGCCGCATCAAGGGCTTGAAGTCGCCGATGGCAGCCGTGCTGCAACTGGCACAGCCGATTGGTTTCGACGCGCCCGACGAGCAGGCGGTCAGTCTGCTGATTTTTCTGCTGGTGCCCGAGGCGGCAACGCAAAAGCACCTGGAAATCCTCTCCGAAATTGCCGAAATGCTCAGCGATGCCAGTTTGCGCGACAAACTGGTTTGCAGTTCTGATGCGGCGGATTTGCATGGCCTTATCAGCAATTGGCAGTCGGCCCAGGTGGCTTGAGCGCAGCCGGCACACGGGGCCAAGCCCACTGGATTTGATGTGAAACCCACCGTTGTCAGCGCCGATGTCCTGTTTGAAGAGTTTCGCGCCACCCTGAAATGGGAGTGGGTGGCGGGTCTGGGCGCTTCCGAGCGGCGCTTTGATGAGGGTGCGGTGCGTGCGGCACGCTCGGGCGCCGATCTGGTTGGTCACCTCAACTACATTCACCCCTACCGCATCCAGATTCTGGGTGAGCGCGAAATTGCCTACCTGACCAACGCCACGCCGGAAGACTGCGCGCGGCGGATTTCGCGCATTGTTACGTTAGAACCACCGGTGCTGGTGCTGACCGATGGTCAAACGGCGCCTGAGAGCCTGCTCCTGATGTGCGAGCAGGCCCAAATACCGATGTTCACTGCCGCTGGTTCGTCAGCCTTCGTGATTGATGTGCTGCGGGCTTATCTGTCCAAGCACTTTGCCGACCGTTGCACGATCCACGGTGTCTTCATGGACATCCTGGGTCTTGGCGTGCTGATCACCGGCGAATCCGGTCTGGGTAAGAGCGAATTGGGCCTGGAGTTGATTTCGCGCGGCAACGGTCTGGTGGCGGACGACGCAGTTGACCTGTACCGCATCAACCAGGACACGATCGAGGGTCGTTGCCCCGAGTTGCTGATGAACCTGTTGGAGGTGCGCGGCATCGGTCTGCTCGATATTCGCTGCATTTTTGGCGAAACCGCGGTGCGGCGCAAGATGCGGCTCAAGCTCATCGTGCACCTGGTGCGCCGCGAAACCCTGGAACGCGATTACGAACGCATTCCCTACGAGCCCTTGACCCAGGATGTGCTGGGCGTGCCGGTGCGCAAAGTGGTGATCCAGGTGGTAGCGGGCCGCAATATCGCCGTGCTGGTGGAAGCCGCCGTGCGCAACACCATTCTTCAGTTGCGCGGCATCGACACCTACCAGGAGTTTGTTGAGCGCCAGCGCAAGGCGATGAACCTGATCGAGTAAGGCGGGCGTCGGCGGCGCCAGTCAGGGTGCGTCGGGAGCAGCCGGCGGTCGGTGCGGGCAGTTCAGTGCTGTGCAGTGCGCGTACAGGCTCAGGGCGTGGTCGGCAATGGCAAACCCCTTGATCTTGGCCACGGCATGCTGGCGCTTTTCGATCTCGGCGTCGTAGAACTCTTCCACTTTGCCGCAATCCAGGCATACCAGATGGTCATGGTGCTGGCCGGCGTTAAGTTCATAGGACGCTTTGCCGCTCTCAAAGTGACTGCGACTCAGAATATTGGCCTGCTCGAACTGGGCTAGAACACGGTAGATCGTCGCCAACCCGACGTCGGAGCGTTCTTCCAGCAGCACGCGATAGATATCCTCGGCCGTCATGTGGCGCCGCGTGCTTTTCTGGAAGATTTCCAGGATCTTGAGCCGCGGCAGGGTGGCCTTGAGTCCGGTGCTTTTGAGTTCGTCGATATTGCTCATGGATGTCTTTGAATCGCCAGCGATCGCTGCGCCCTCACGGGTACAGCCGGTACAATGGTCCGATCATATCGCTACACTTCAATTCACTCATGTTTGATTCTCAATGTCGTGCTGCCGGGTGGGTTTTGCTTGTGACGTCCAGCGCAGCTCTGGTGGCCTGTGGCAGCTTGGACAGTGCCAGCAGCCGGATCGCCAGTATGGTTACGCCGTACCGGATGGACATGGTGCAAGGCAATTTTGTCTCGAAGGAGCAACTTGCTGCCGTCAAACCGGGCATGAGCCGCGCCCAGGTGCGCGATATTCTGGGCACCCCGTTGCTGGCCAGTGTCTTTCACGCCGAGCGCTGGGATTATGTTTTCACCTTCAAGCGTCAGGGCGTGGCTTCGCAGGAACGCAAGCTCACGCTTTTCTTCAAGGGTGATGTACTCGATCGCATTGAGGCTGATCCGATGCCCAGTGAAGCTGATTTCGCTGACTCACTTGATTCCGGTCGCCGCTCGGGCAAGGTGCCGGTGCTTGAGATGTCGGCTGACGATCTGAAGAAACTCCCGGCGCCCGCCAAGAAGCCTGAACCCAAGCCGCTGCCACCGTTGCCAACAAGCTACCCGCCCCTGGAGCCCACGGGGCGCTAGGTTGACCATGGTTGACACGAGGACTCACCGGATCGCCGTTGCGGGTGCGTCCGGGCGCATGGGGCAAATGCTGATTGAGGCAGTGCGCGCCAGCGCAGATTGCGAACTGGTCGGCGCGCTCGATATCGCCAGCAGTCCCGCCATTGGGTCGGACGCGATGGCGTTTCTGGGACAGGCCAGCGGTGTGCTGATCCGATCCGACTTGAAGGGTGCACTGACCGGGGCCGATACCCTGATTGATTTCACCCGGCCCGAGGGCACACTGGCGCACTTGCGGCTGTGTCGCGAACTCGGCGTCAAACTGGTCATCGGCACGACCGGCTTCAGTGACGCGCAAAAGGCCGAGATCGCGGCGGCAGCGCAGGACATCGCCATCGTGATGGCGCCGAACATGAGTGTTGGCGTCAACGTCACCCTCAAACTGCTGGAAATGGCGGCCAAAGCTCTGGCCACCGGCTACGACATCGAAATCATTGAAGCGCATCACCGCCACAAGGTTGATGCGCCATCGGGCACGGCGCTCAAGATGGGTGAGGTGATTGCCGACGCGCTCGGGCGCGACCTGAAGGAGTGCGCTGTCTATGCGCGCGAAGGCGTCACCGGTGAGCGTGATCCGTCCTCGATCGGCTTTGCCACGATTCGCGGTGGCGATATCGTGGGCGACCACACGGTGCTGTTTGCCGGTACCGGCGAGCGCATCGAGATCAGCCACAAGTCCTCCAGCCGCGCCACCTATGCGCAGGGCAGTTTGCGCGCCGCACGCTTTCTGGCCGGGCAGAGCCGGGGTTTGTTCGATATGTTTGACGTCCTCAATCTCAAATGAACGCAGCGCAGTTGTTCTGGCAGGGCGATGGCGTCACCAAGTTCGTGGCCTTGCTGCTGCTGGCGATGTCGGTTGGCAGCTGGGTTGTGATCCTGTGGAAGAGCTGGTTGCTCAAGCGCGCTGCGGGTGACGTTACCCGTTGCGTGGCGGCGTTCTGGCAATCGGCCTCGGTCGAGACCGCACTGACCCGGCTTGCGGCATTTGACCGGGTTGGGCTGGTCACGCCAATGCTGCTGGCGACGCAATTGGACGGCGCTGGCACGCTGGCAGCGGCGAGCCAGAAGTCGCAGCAGTTGACACGGGTTCTGCGCGACGCGTTGCACGCGGCCCTGCACAAACTGCAGTATGGCCAGGTCCTGCTGGCCACCGTCGGCTCCACCGCGCCGTTTGTTGGCCTGCTCGGAACGGTATGGGGCATTTACCACGCGCTGATCGGCATTGCCGGCGCCGGGCAGATCACGATCGACAAGATTTCCGGCCCGGTCGGCGAAGCCCTCATCATGACCGCCGCCGGGCTGGCCGTTGCCATCCCGGCGGTGCTGGCTTACAACGTGCTCGGTCGCCAGATCGCTCGCATTGAGGCCGAGCTTGAAGGCTTCGCGCGCGACTTGCGCGCGCTGCTGGCGGGTGCGTCCGGCGCTGAGCTTGAATAGCATGACTTTTGGCCGCTTCGAGCGCACGCAGGACGCGCAACCGATGAGCGAAATCAACGTCACGCCGTTGGTCGATGTGATGCTGGTGCTGGTGGCAATCCTGATGATTACGGCGCCTCTGCTGGCCAGTTCCATCAAGCTCGACCTGCCGCGCAGCGAAGCTGCCAAAGCCGGCGAAGCGCCGAAGTTTGTGGCGCTGGTGGTGGACAAGACCGGTCAGGCGTTTCTTGACGACAGGCCGGTGGCCATCGACGCCCTGGCCACGGCGCTGGCGCAGATCGCCAAAGTCAGTCCCGACACCGAAGTGCAACTGCGCGCCGACGCCGCTGTGCCCTATGGCCGGATTGTCGAAGTGATGGGCACGGCGCAACAGGCCGGCTTGAACCGGATCGGATTTGTCGCTGATCCGGCGCAGCCAAGCGCCCCCGCCGGGTCCGCTGGCGGCAAACCCTAAAATCGGCAGCTTGCGATCCCCTGATCGCCGAGAGTGAAACCCCATGCAAGAAAAATACAGCCATCTCGACGTTGAAAAGGCCGCCCACAGCCACTGGAACGCGCGTGACGCCTACCGTGTCACCGAGGATGCGTCGAAGAAGAAGTTCTACGCCTGCTCCATGCTGCCCTACCCCAGCGGCAAGCTGCACATGGGCCATGTGCGCAACTACACCATCAACGACATGCTGACGCGCCATCTGCGCATGAAGGGCTACAACGTCCTGATGCCCATGGGTTGGGACGCTTTTGGCCTGCCGGCCGAGAACGCCGCGCTGAAGAACGGCGTGCCACCGGCCAAGTGGACTTACGAAAACATCGCCTACATGAAGACGCAGATGCAGTCCATGGGGCTGGCGATTGACTGGTCGCGCGAAGTTGCGACCTGCGATCCGAGTTATTACAAGTGGAACCAGTGGCTGTTTTTGAAGATGCTGGAAAAAGGCATTGCCTACCGCAAGACCCAGGTCGTGAACTGGGACCCGGTCGATCAAACCGTGCTGGCCAACGAGCTGGTGATCGACGGCACGGGCTGGCGCACCGGTGCGCCGGTCGAAAAGCGTGAAATTCCGGGTTACTACCTGAAGATCACCGATTACGCCCAGGAGTTGCTGGAGCATGTGCAAACCGGTTTGCCCGGTTGGCCCGAGCGCGTCAAGCTGATGCAGGAAAACTGGATTGGCAAGTCCGAGGGCGTTCGCTTTGCCTTCCCGCACGACATCCGGGATCCCAGCGGCAAGCTGATCGGCGACGGTCGCATGTACGTCTTCACCACGCGTGCCGACACCATCATGGGCGTGACCTTTTGCGCCGTCGCGCCCGAGCATCCATTGGCCACGCACGCGGCCAGGACCAACCCGAAGCTGGCGGCCTTCATCGAGGAGTGCGCGCGCGGCGGCACCACCGAGGCCGAACTCGCGGTGCGCGAAAAAGAGGGCATGCCCTCGGGCCTGTTCGTCACCCATCCGCTGAGCGGCCACAAGATTGAAGTCTGGGTCGGCAACTACGTGCTGATGAGCTACGGCGACGGCGCCGTCATGGGCGTGCCGGCGCACGACGAGCGCGATTTCATTTTTGCCAAGAAGTACGGCATTGACATCCTCGAAGTCGTGCTGGTCGATGGCATGACATTCGATTACGACCAGTGGCAGGACTGGTATGGCGACAAGCAGCGCGGCGTCACCATCAACTCCGACAGTTTCAGCGGCCTGTCTTACGAAGCCGCAGTGAACGCCGTCAGCCACGCGCTGCAGCAAAAGGGCCTGGGCGAGAAGAAGACCACCTGGCGTCTGCGTGACTGGGGCGTCAGCCGTCAGCGCTACTGGGGCACACCGATTCCCATGATCCATTGCCCCGAGCATGGCGCGGTGCCGGTGCCGGAAAAGGATTTGCCGGTGATATTGCCGCAGGACTGCGTGCCCGATGGCTCTGGCAATCCGCTGCACAAGCACGAAGGCTTTCATGCCGGTGTGGTGTGCCCGGTCTGCGGCGCCCCGGCGCGGCGCGAGACCGACACCATGGACACCTTCGTCGATTCCAGTTGGTACTACATGCGCTACTGCGATCCGAAGAATGAGCAGGCCATGGTGGCCGAGGGTGCGGCCTACTGGATGCCGATGGACCAGTACATCGGTGGCATCGAGCACGCCATCCTGCACCTGCTGTACGCGCGATTCTGGACCAAGGTGATGCGTGATCTCGGCCTGGTCACGGTGGACGAACCCTTTACCAAGCTGCTGACCCAGGGCATGGTTCTGAATCACATCTATTCGCGCAAGTCCGACAAGGGTGGCATCGAGTA
>CAITXW010000260.1 GCA_903896425.1 uncultured beta proteobacterium
CGGCAGTTCTCGCGTTTGGGCGTGCGCACGCGGCAGACCGGGCGGCAATAGATCCCGGTCGAGGTCACGCCGGTGAAAAAGCAGCCGTCAAAACGCGCGTCTTTTGCCTTGAGCGCAAGGTAGCAAGCATCGTCAACCGGATCTGCGGGGTGAAGTGTCATGCTGGCAATGATACCTGTGCAGCGGGCACAAACCAGCCGTTTTCGGACATCTCCCTGGGCTGCAAGGCCCCCTACAATCGAGCGCACTTGTCCATCGGACCAGCCTATTTCCAAAGAGAACGCCATGCAACTGTCAGCATCCATTTTCAAAGCCTATGACATTCGCGGCATCGTGCCTGACACCATCGATGAGACGGTGGCCCAAGCGCTCGGCCGCGCTTTTGGCACGCTGGCCCGCCGCGAGGGCGAAACGATGGTGGCGGTGGGACGCGACGGCCGCTTGAGCGGCGCGACGCTTGCGCGGGCGCTGATGCGCGGCCTGCAAGAAGCAGGACTTGAGGTCATTGATATTGGCATGGTGACCACACCGATGCTGTACTTTGCCACCCACACACTGTGCCGCAGCGGCATTCAAGTGACCGGCAGCCACAACCCGAAAGATCACAATGGCTTCAAGATGGTGCTGGCCGGGCGCGCCATTTACGGCGAAGAAATTCAGGCTTTGCACCGCATGATGGAGGATGAAAGCTGGACCCTGGCGGCAGGTGGCAAGCTGCGCTGCGACGATGTACTGGTGGCGTATCAGACGCGCATCAAGAGCGACATCAAGCTGGCGCGCCCCATGAAAATCGTGGTCGATTCTGGCAACGGCATTGCCGGTGCCACAGCGCCCGCCATCCTGCGCTCGATTGGCTGCGAGGTGACGGAATTGTTCAGCACCGTCGATGGCAACTTTCCCAACCACCATCCCGATCCGAGCAAACCCGAGAACCTGCGCGACCTGATGGCAGCGCTCAAGACCAGCGATGCCGAGATCGGTCTGGCCTTTGATGGCGATGGCGACCGGCTTGGCATCGTCACCAAGGGCGGCAACAACATCTTCCCGGATCGGCAATTGATGTTGTTCGCGCAGGATGTGCTCAGCCGCGTGCCGGGTGGCACCATCGTGTTTGATGTGAAGTGTTCGCAGCGTCTGGCACCCGCGATTGTGGCGGCCGGCGGCGTGGCGCTGATGTTTAAAACCGGCCACTCCCTCATCAAAGCCAAAATGAAAGAAATCAACTCGCCTCTGGGCGGTGAGATGAGCGGCCATATCTTCTTCAAGGAACGCTGGTATGGCTTTGACGATGGCACTTACGCCGCCTGCCGCCTGCTGGAAATATTGAGCCACTACGCCGACGGCAATGCTGTGCTCGACGCCTTGCCCACGAGTTTTTCCACGCCCGAGTTGAACGTGAAATGCGCTGAAGACGAGCAGCACACGCTGGTGGCCCAACTGTTGCAAACCGCTGCCCGGGCCATGAACGGCAGCGGAAAAGCAGACGCTGTAGGTGTCAACACCCTGCGTGAAGCGATCAGAGCTGGCGCGCAAGTCTCCACCATTGATGGCCTGCGCCTGGACTGGAGCGACGGCTTCGGGCTGATTCGCGCCTCCAACACAACGCCGGTGCTGGTACTGCGCTTTGAGGGCCACACGCCAGCAGCGCTGCAACGCA
>CAITXW010000261.1 GCA_903896425.1 uncultured beta proteobacterium
GAAGTTGCCCCCGCCCGTGGGAGAGCCCGGCTTCTTTCCGGCGGGCAGCATGGCCACGCCAAAGTCGAACTTGGCGTTCGCGCGAATGTTGGTCAGGTTGCCTGTGGTCGTCCAGATCATGGCGACTTTCTTTTCCATGAAATCGCGCGGCGTGGTACCCCACTCCACCACGCCTGGTGGATGGATGCCGTACTTTTTCGACAGATCAACCCAGTAGGCCAACGCACCGACCGAACCAGGATCGTCATACTTGACCTGATTGCCTTCGGCATTCGCGAGTATGGCGTTGTTCTGGGTGCTGAAACCCTGGAACAACCAGTATGGAAAACCGCTCGAAGGCACCTGAATGCCCCACTGCGTGACGTTGCCAGCCGCATCTTTTTTGGTCAACTTCTGACCCATGCTGATGGTGTCTTCCCAGTTCTGTGGCGGCTTGTTCGGATCAAGTCCGGCCTCTTTAAAGAGGTCCTTGTTCCAGTACAGTACGACCGTCGAGCGCTGGAACGGCACACCCCAGGTCTTATTGCCAAACTGACCATTGAGCATAAATGCCGGGAAGAAACTCTTCATCCACGCGCGGTCTTCCTCGGTCTTGACAAAGTTGTCGATCGGCAAGATCGCGTCTTCATCGGCAAGCGTGAAGGTATCGGTCGACAACAGAATTGCGGCGGCAGGCGGCTTGCCCGACTTGTGCGCGGTCAACACCTTGACGATGGTTTCCTGATACGTACCCGAATACACCGGCATGACGTTGTAGTCAGGATTTTCTTTGTTGAAGTCGGCTGCGTACTGGTCGATCGTCTTGGTGATCGGCCCCCCCACTGCCACCGGAAAGTAGAAGGAAATATCGGTCTTGGCAAACGCTGCAGTGCTCAGGCAAAGGCCCGCGCAAGCAGCGGCAACGGCGGTCAACAAGTGTCTCATTTGTGGTTTCCTAAGGGTTAATCAAAGCCAGCGAAATATAGTTAGCTAAGCCAATCAAGTGCATGCAATCCGTTTCATGAAATTCGTAAACCATTGGCGTCAAACCAGTGCAGGGACGCGTCATCCCAACCCAACCCGATCACGGTTTGCAATGCCATCACCTGCTTGCCCTGGGCACGCACTGCGATCAACTGGTCACCCGCCCGAACGTGCAAAAGCACATCCGCACCGGTAAATTCAGTCTTGATGACCGGCAACTTGTGCGGGCCAGTCAGCGTGATGTCTTCGGGGCGCAATCCAACCTGTACGGCACCGGCCGGAGGGCTCAGCATGATATCGGTGCCCGCGATACGCGCACCCTCCATCCTGAGCATGTTCATCCGTGAGCTACCAATAAACTGCGCCACGAACAGTGAGCGCGGCTTCTGGTAAATATCAAACGGCGTGGCCACCTGTTCAATCCGTCCGTCCTTGAGCAACACAACCTGATCGGCCATGCTCATGGCCTCGGTCTGGTCATGCGTGCCATAGACCACCGACAAGCCAAGTTCTTGTTGCAAGGCACGTAATTCATGGCGCATTTCCTGCCGCAACTGGGCGTCCAGGTTCGACAGTGGCTCGTCCATCAGACACAGCCTGGCATCCGCCACCAACGCGCGCGCCAACGCCACACGCTGCCGTTGGCCGCCGGACAGCTCCGCCGGGCGCCGGTGCGCCAGGCCTTCCAACTGGACCAGGTGCAGCAGTTCGTCCACGCGCGTCTGGACTTCGACCGCCGGCCGGTTGCGCACTCGCAGGGAAAATGCAATATTTTCAAAAACATCCAGATGCGGAAACAACGCGAAATGCTGAAACACCAGCCCGACGTTGCGGTCCCGCGCAC
>CAITXW010000262.1 GCA_903896425.1 uncultured beta proteobacterium
CCGGGCCCGGATTGGCGCCGGCGCTCTGCGGCCCGACGCGAAAACGCGCGCCGTCAAACGCCAGAATCGAACCGCCACCCGCCGCCACCGTGTGGATGCTCATCATCGGCGCGCGCATGCGCACGCCGGCCACCTGGGTCTCAAATTCGCGCTCGAACTCACCCGCAAAATGCGAGACATCGGTCGAGGTGCCGCCCATGTCAAAGCCGATCACTTTCTCAATCCCGGCCATCGTCGCCGTGCGCGCCATGCCGACGATGCCACCGGCCGGGCCGCTCAGGATCGCGTCCTTGCCGGCAAAAGCGTGGGCATCGGTCAGCCCGCCCGAAGACTGCATGAAGAACAGCTTGACGCCCGGCATCTGTAGCGCCACCTGCGCCACGTAGCGGCGCAGGATCGGTGACAGATAGGCATCGACCACGGTGGTGTCACCACGGCTGACGAACTTCATCATCGGGCTGGTTTCATGCGAGGTGCTGATCTGCGTGAAGCCGACCGCCGCCGCAATCGCCTTGGCCGCCAGTTCATGCGCCGTGTAGCGGTAGCCGTGCATGAAGACGATGGCAACGCTGCGCAAGCCCTGCTCGTACTGCGCCTGCAGTTCGCGCTTGAGATGCGCTTCATCGAGCGGCAGCAGCACATCACCGTGCGCACCGACGCGCTCCTGCGCCTGCACCACGGCGCTGTAGAGCAGTTCGGGCAGGATGATGTTGCGGTCAAAAATGCGCGGGCGGTTTTGGTAGGCAATGCGCAGCGCGTCGCGAAAGCCCTGCGTTGTCACCAGCAGCGTCGGCTCGCCCTTGCGCTCCAGCAGCGCGTTGGTTGCCACCGTCGTGCCCATCTTCACGCATTCAACGAGCTCGGGTGTCACCAGCTCGTCGGCGCGCAAGCCCAGCAGATGACGGATGCCGGCCACCGCCGCGTCCGGGTACTGCTCCGGGTTCTCGCTGAGCAGTTTGTGCGTCAGCAGCGTGCCATCGGGGCGGCGCCCGACCACGTCGGTAAAGGTGCCGCCACGGTCGATCCAGAATTGCCAGCGCGGGTCGGGTTTTGTATGGATAGTGTTCTGCATGGTGTCGATCGGTCGCCTGCTGCGGTTTGCTGTTGATTTTCGTCTATCCTATGGGTACTTTTCATTCACTCGTCTTGGAGCCTTCATGAATTTCAAACTTGCACTGATGATTGCAGCGCTGGGCATGGGCAGCAGCGTTTATGCGCAGACCAAATGGGACCTGCCAACCGCTTATCCGGCCAACAACTTCCACACCGAAAACATCACGCAATTTGCCAGTGATGTGGAGAAGGCAACCGGCGGCAAGCTCAAGATCACCGTGCACGCCAACGCTTCGCTGTTCAAAGCCACCGAGATCAAACGCGCCGTGCAAGGTGGTCAGGCACAGGCTGGCGAAGTGCTGCTGGTGAACTTCGAGAATGAAAACCCGATCTACGGTGTTGATGGCATTCCCTTCCTCGCCTCCAGCTTTGCCGACAGCCTCAAGCTTTACCACGCACAAAAGCCGGTACTCGACAAACTGCTGGCGGCACAGGGAATGAAACTGCTCTACACCGTGGCCTGGCCACCGCAGGGCCTGTATGTAAAGAAGGAAATTTCGTC
>CAITXW010000263.1 GCA_903896425.1 uncultured beta proteobacterium
ATCCGACTCGTCTCTGTTGCTCTGATCCTCACCTTATACCTTGCGGCTTTCAGTGGACAGCTGTTAGCTGCTACGCTGCCCTATGCAGTCCGGACGTTCCTCCAGTGCCCTGTTTCCAGGATTGCACCAGCGGCAGTCTGGTGGGCTTCACGCCCCGATTATCACGGCTAACCATAACCATATATCGAAAGTTGTCGATCAAGTAGTTGAAAATGGCGGACGAATTACCACCTCAAGGAGCCTCTCATGAAAGCCGACACCATTCTGCAAACCATTGGCAACACGCCGCACGTGCGCATCAACCGTCTGTTTGGCCCGGGCCACAATGTCTGGATCAAATCCGAACGCAGCAACCCCGGCGGCTCGATCAAGGACCGCATTGCACTGGCCATGGTGGAAGCAGCCGAGAAGAGTGGCGAGCTCAAGCCCGGTGCCACCATCATCGAGCCAACCTCCGGCAACACCGGCGTTGGCCTGGCCATGGTGGCCGCCGTCAAGGGCTACAAACTGATTCTGGTGATGCCCGACAGTATGTCGGTGGAGCGCCGCCGGCTGATGCTGGCCTATGGCGCCTCGTTCGATCTGACGCCGCGTGAGAAAGGCATGAAAGGCTCGATTGCGCGCGCCATGGAACTGGTGGCTGCCACGCCCAACAGCTGGATGCCACAGCAGTTTGAAAACCCGGCCAACATCGAAGCCCATGTGCGCAGCACGGCGCTTGAGATCCTGGCCGATTTCCCGAACGGCATTGACGCCCTGATCACCGGTGTCGGCACCGGCGGGCATCTGAGCGGTTGCGCCCAGGTCCTCAAAGCCAAGTGGCCACAGCTCAAGGTCTATGCGGTAGAGCCCGTGGCCTCACCCGTCATTTCCGGCGGCGCGCCCGCACCGCACCCGATTCAGGGCATTGGCGCGGGCTTTATCCCGAAGAACCTGAACACCGCCCTGCTTGACGGCGTGATCCAGGTTGACGCCGAGCCGGCGCGCGAAATGGCGCGCCGCTGTGCGCGCGAAGAAGGCATTCTGGTGGGCATCTCCAGCGGCGCCACGCTGGCCGCGATTGCGCAGAAACTGCCCGACCTGCCGGCCGGCGCCACGGTGCTGGGCTTTAACTACGACACCGGCGAGCGCTACCTGTCGATCGAAGGCTTTCTGCCGGCTTGATCCACACGCCCGCGACCTGCATGCTGCGCCTGACCGAACTCAAACTGCCGCTGGACCATCCGGCCGAAGCACTGCCCGCGCTGATCTGCGCCACGCTGGGCATCGCAGCGCAAGACTTGATTGGTCACGCCGTTTTCAAGCGCAGCATCGACGCACGCAAAGCCGAGCTGCTGCAGGTCTACATCACCGACATTGATGTCGCACCAGCGCTGCAGACGGCTCTGCTGGCCAAGTTTGTCGGCAATCCGCACATCCTGCCCACACCAGACATGGCCTACCGGCTGGTGACGCAGGCATCCAACTTTGTTGGGCCGCGCCCGGTCGTGGTCGGCTTTGGTCCGTGCGGCATCTTCGCCGCGCTGATCCTGGCGCAAATGGGTTTGAAGCCGATCGTGCTGGAGCGCGGCAAAACGGTGCGCGAACGCACGCAGGACACCTGGGGCCTGTGGCGCAAGCGCGAGCTCAATCCGGAATCGAACGTGCAGTTCGGCGAGGGCGGCGCCGGCACGTTTTCCGACGGCAAGCTCTACAGCCAAATCAAGGACCCGCGCTACCTCGGGCGCAAGGTCATGCACGAGTTCGTCAAGGCCGGCGCACCGCCCGAGATCCTGGTCGATGCCCATCCGCACATCGGCACTTTCAAGCTGGTCAAGGTGGTGGAAAACCTGCGCCAGCAGATCATTGCGCTGGGCGGCGAAATCCGCTTCCAGCAGCGCGTCACCGATGTGCTGATCGAAGAAGGGCCAAGAGGGAGGCAACTGCGTGGCCTCACCATCCTGAACCAGGCCAGCGGCACGTCCTACGAATTGGAAACGAATCAGGCCGTGCTGGCGCTGGGCCACAGCTCGCGCGACACCTGCGCCATGCTGTACCAGCGCGGCGTGGCGATGGAGGCCAAGCCGTTCTCGATCGGCTTTCGCATCGAACATCCGCAAAGCGTGATCGACAAGGCGCGCTGGGGCCGCCACGCCGGCAACCCGAATCTGGGCGCAGCCGACTAC
>CAITXW010000264.1 GCA_903896425.1 uncultured beta proteobacterium
ACTCGATCATCACGGCGCACTCCTGCAGAGCCAGGCTGAGTGAAACCGGCTCGAACTCCAGCTTCAGCTTGCCTGATTCGATCAGCGACAAGTCGAGAAGTTCGTTGATCAAGCCCAGCAGATGCCCGCCTGCGCTCAGAATCTGTGCCAGATTTTCCTTCTGCACCTGCGTGGTTTCACCAAACTCCATGAGCTGGGTGAAACCCAGAATCGCATTCAAGGGAGAGCGCAACTCGTGGCTCATGCTGGCGATGAATTCCGACTTGGCCTGGTTGGCACTGTCTGCAACAGAACGTGCCAGTTTCAGTTCGGTGTTATTTTCCTGCAGCAGGCGATCGATGAGCTTGTCGCGAGTGATGTCGCGCATGGCGACCTGAACCGCTGGCGTGCCGTCAAAGATCAGGCGTGAGCGCTGCACCTCCACGTCCATGAGCGCGCCGCACAGCTTGCGCCATTTCTCCTCGTACACCGGCGTCACGGGCGCGCCTTCGACGAGACCCTGCTCACGCCGCTGTACAAGGTTCTGGAAGCCGACGTGCACCAGATCGAGCATCGGTTTGCCCAGCAGTTGCTGCGCCGACTCGGCAGCAAACATGGCAATCGCGGCGGGGTTGACGTACACCATCTTCCCGTCGCGCATGACCACCGTGGCTTCACGCGACAACTCGATCAACTGGTGCAGGCGCTGCTGCTCGGCCCTGCGGCGCTCGGTCAGGTCGGTCAACGCCAGACGCAGGACCGGCTCGCCGCTCTCGTCCTGCCCCGCCGTTGCCACCACATGCATCCAGAACGACGTTGCATCGCGCTTCACCATGCGCAAGTCGCAAGACTGCGGTTCAGTGGTCGTGCGCAGAGTGGCCAGCATCAGGTAGTAAGCGTCCTGGTCCTGGTCAAAAATAAATCTGGAGAGCCGCTGTTTGGCCAGTGTGGCGCGCGGCAGGTCCAACGCGTCGGCCAGGCGCAGGTTGGCCTGGCGGACCAAGCCCTTCGCGCTCAACGTGCAATAGCCCACGGGCGCCAGGTCGTAGAGTTCGAAATAGCGGGCGCGCTCCACGTCGGGAGTGTCAGAATTTCTGTGTGTGAGGCGGTTGAGATGTTAACTGAGGTCTGACGGTTTTCGGATTTTGGTATTTTCAAATAGGCCCCTGCCAGGCCGCCGGAGGCCCCCCCCGGTTGTGCATGTACCCATGCACTAACCCACGCCACGTGCGTTTCTTCAGTGACAGCCAAGGGACTTTTGCAGGCTATGCGGCCTGGGTAAAACGCTCCTCGTACAGAATTGCAAACTGATTCATTGCTGCCTTCCAATGAGGCGAGGCCCGCGCCCATTCGGCGGTGATATTGCGCAGCGCCAGCCAAATCAATTTGGTGGCCGCATCGTCAGTTGGGAAGTGCCCGCGTGTCTTGAGTATCTTGCGCAGCCTGGCGTTCACGCTCTCAATAGCGTTGGTCGTGTAGATCACACGGCGCACCTCTGGAGGAAAGGCATAGAAGGGAATTACCTTGTCCCATACCCTGCGCCATGCGCCCACAACAGTGGGGAATTTCTGGCCCCACGGGCCACTCTCAAACTCATCGAGTTCGGCCAGTGCTGCCTCGGCAGTGGCTGCGGTGTAGATCGGTTTGATGGCTGCAGCCAAGGGCTTTCGATCCTTCCAACTGGCGTAGTCAAGGCTGTTGCGTATCAGGTGCACGATGCAGGTTTGCAGTGTCGTGGCCGGGTACACCACGGCCAGCGCCTCGCCCATGCCCTTCAAGCCGTCTGTGACGGCAATCAGGACGTCGTTGCAGCCTCGGGTCTTCATCTCGTTGAAGACCTTCATCCAGAACTTGGCGCCCTCGGTGCCCTCGATCCAGATGCCCAGTATGTCGCGCGTGCCGTCGGCCAGCATGCCCAGGGCCAGGTAGACCGCCTTGTTGCGCACCACGCCGTCTTGGCGGATCTTCACGCGCAGTGCGTCAAAGAAGACCACCGGGTACATTGCCTCCAGCGGACGCGCCTGCCACGCTGTGACCTCGCCCATGACCGCATCGGTGACGGTGCTGATGAGGTCGGGGGAGACGTCTACGGCGTACATCTCGGCCATGAAGCCTTGAATCTCGCGCACCGTCATGCCACGGGCGTACATGGCAATAATCTTGTCGTCAAAGCCCGTCAGACGTCGCTCGTGCTTGCCGATGAGTTGCGGTTCAAATGTGCCTTCGCGCTCGCGTGGCACTTCGATGCGCACCGAGCCGCTGTCGGTGATCACCGACTTGGCGCTGCTGCCGTTGCGGTGGTTGCTGACGCCCTCAGGCTTGGCCTGGCCGGGTTCGTAGCCCAGATGGTGGCTCATCTCGGCGCTCAGGGCACGTTCGATGAACGCTTTCTTGAAATTCTGGAAAATGTCCTCGAATTGTTCCTTGGTCACCGGACCGGGGATGAGCTCTTTAAGGAACTGAGCTGAAATTTTGGGCTGTGCCGATTTGCCGCTCGCGGCGGCTTTGAGATTGCGAGACATAAAACTCCTTGTAAGCGGTCGATTAACCGCGTGCCTTGCGCCGCGCGCTCAGATGTGATTGGTTCGTACCATGCGGCCGCTCAACTTCACTCGGCCTGCAGCACGAGGTTCCAGGGCAGCAGCGCCT
>CAITXW010000265.1 GCA_903896425.1 uncultured beta proteobacterium
ATTTGTAACGCAGGCCATCGGCCAGCATTTTCGTTTTGGTGTCTGCTTTTGCCATAACCCTCATTTTACCGCAGTAGCCGCGAACCTCTGAAAGCTTGCTAAAGTTGACCCTTTACACGTATTCGAAAAAGGCTTCACATGGCACGCACCGTCAACTGCATCAAACTCGGCAAAGAGGCCGAAGGCCTGGACTTTCCGCCCTATCCGGGCGAACTGGGCAAGCGCATCTGGCAAAGCGTCAGCAAGGAAGCCTGGGCCGCCTGGGTTAAACACCAAACCATGCTGGTCAATGAAAACCGGCTCAACCTGGCCGATGCGCGGGCTCGCCAGTATCTGGCGCGCCAGATGGAAAACCACTTCTTCGGCGACGGTGCCGACGCAGCGCAGGGTTACGTGCCGCCCAGCGCCTGACCGGACTCGCGCTATTTCATGGCCGCGGCGGGCCGTCGTGCTGCCACATAGGCATCGCTGGGCAGGTAAGCCTTACCGTCGGCATAGTGCCATTGCACCATGGTGCCCTTGCCGCCGCGCAGATCCAATTTGCCAACGTAAGCGCCCATGGTGGACTGTTGATCCAGCGCGCGGAACTCGGCTGGCCCGAAAGGCGTGCTGAACTTGAGGCCACGCATGGCCAGCACCAGTTTTTCGGTGTCCGTACTTTTCGCCTTGGTGATCGCGGCAAAAATCGCCTGCATGGTGGCGTAGCCAACGACCGAGCCAACCTTCGGGTTTTCCTTGAATTTTTTGTAGTAGTTGGCGGCAAAGGATGCATGCTCGCGGCTGTCGATCTGGTCCCAGGGATACCCGGTGACGATCCAGCCACTTGGCGTTTCATCCTTGAGCACGTCGAGGTATTCCGGCTCACCTGACAGCATCGACACCACCGGTGTCTTCGGGAAGACATTGCGCTGGTTGCCCTCGCGCACCAGCTTGGCCAGATCAGCGCCGAAAGTGACGTTAAAAATAGCATCAGGCTTGGCCTGCATGACCGCCTGCAGCGTGGTACCGGCTTCGAGTTTGCCCAGCGCAGGCCACTGCTCGGCAACAAATTCCACATCGGGTCGTTTGGCTTTGAGCAACTCCTTGAAACTCGCCACTGCGCTTTGTCCGTACTCGTAATTGGGTGCAATCGTTGCCCAGCGTTTGGCCGGCAGTTTGGCTGCTTCTTCCACCAGCATGGCGGCCTGCATATAGGTGCTCGGGCGCAGGCGGAAGGTGTAGCGATTGCCCTTGTCCCAAACGATGGCGTCGGTCAGCGGCTCACTTGCCAGGTACAGACGTTTGTTGCGCAGCGCGTGATCGGCCAGCGCCAGTCCCACATTGGAAAGATAGCCGCCGGCCAGCACATCAACCTTCTCGTTGGTGGTCAGCTCCACCGCATGACGCAAGGCCTCTTCGGGCTTGCCAGCATCATCGCGCGCGATCACCTCAACCTTGCGACCCAGCAAGCCGCCCGCCGCATTTATTTCTTCCACCGCCAGTTGCCAACCCTGGCGATAGGGCG
>CAITXW010000266.1 GCA_903896425.1 uncultured beta proteobacterium
CGAATGGCATTCTGTTTGGCCAGGGTGCATCGGTCAACGTCGGCGGCCTGGTGGCATCCACCTTGAACATTGCCGACGGCGACTTCATGGCTGGCAACTACAAATTTACCGGTGCCGGCAATGGCACCGTGGTCAACCAGGGCAGCATCAACGCCGACGGCGGGTTTGTGGCGTTGCTGGGTGCCAACGTCGCCAACAACGGCGTCATCTCGGCCAAACTCGGCACGGTCGCGCTTGCTGCGGGCAACGCCATCACGCTCGACGTGGTGGGCGACGGCTTGCTCAACGTTACCGTGAATCAGGGTGCAGTGAACGCGCTGGTTCAAAACGGCGGTTTGATCCAGGCCGACGGCGGCCAGGTTCTATTGACCGCGCAGGCGGCTGGCAGCTTGCTGCAAAGCGCGGTGAACAACACTGGCGTGATCCAGGCGCAAACGATTCAAAACCAAAACGGCACGATCCGGCTGATGGGTGATATGCAAAGCGGTACGGTCAATGTGGGTGGCAAGCTCGATGCCAGCGCGCCTAACGGCGGCGACGGCGGCTTTGTTGAAACCTCGGCAGCGCACGTCAAAGTGGCCGATAACGCGATCATCACCACTCAATCCGCGCAAGGCAAGTCAGGCAACTGGCTGATTGACCCGGTTGACTTCACCATTGCAACTGTTGGAGGCGATATAACTCCCGCCGCTCTCGCCATCGACTTGGCATCGAACGTCACCATCAATACGGCAGCCGCCGGAACCAATACAGCGACTAATCTTTATGGGACAACATCCGGCGTCGGCGATATCAACGTCAACAGTGACGTCACCTGGGGCACGGCGACGACGCTGACCTTGAACGCCGTTCATAACGTGAATTTTAATGCGAACATTACCGCTACCACCGGAAACTTGGTAGCGACCGCTGGGACCGATGTAATCGTGAATGCTATGCCCGGTACGGGCATTACGATGACGACGACTGGTGGAAATATGACCTGGACCGCTGGCAACGATATCTGGGTGAAAGCAGGCGTTGTTGGGGGCATTACGGCGACCGGCACCGGTCCAAGTAGAGCAAATGTGACCTGGACCGCGGGGCGCGACATCAACATCGATTCGGCCGTTACGACGACCGATGCAAATTTCACAGCGTGCTGTGGACGCGATATAAACATTACGGCGGCCATGACGACGACCAGGGGCAACGTTTTGCTGAAAGCCGGAAATGAGCCGTCTGCAGCGGTGCCTGGTGACATTGGCGGCACCGTGGTTTTTTCTGGTGCTGGACACTATACCGTCACAGGGCCGAGTGCGGACGTCACCCTTTATTACACTCCGACCTCGTACTCATCGCAGCATGATTATTCGAGTAACTTCACCTTGTCCAATGGCGCCACGGGCCCTACGTCGGGCGCGCCGTTTACTGGCACCGCCATGCTGGTGTTCGCGAAAGGGAATGACAAGGTTTACGACGGCAACACGACGGCAACCTTATCATTGAAGGACACCCCCGTCCCCAGCCTTGGTGGCGTTGGTACCACGGTTACTTTGGATCCTGGTATTGGTGCTACTGCCACTTTCGATACCAAGGACGTAGGAACGGGTAAGCCAATCACCTATAGCGGCTATAGCCTCGGCGGTACAGACGCCTCTAATTTTGCTCTCTGGACCGCTTGTGTTGGACCGACGACAACAAGCGCCGCAATCACCCAGGCACCGCTCGTAGTAACGGCGCTCGACCAGACAAAGAACTACGGCACGCTCTTCACCTATACCGGCTTGCCGTCGGAGTTCACTTCGGTCGGGTTGAAGAACGGTGAAACCATCGGCAGCGCGACGCTAACAAGCACGGGCGCGCCGGCGACGGCGCCGGTGACGGTGCCGCAGGCGACTGGCTACGCAATCCCGATTTCGAACGCGCTGCCAGGCACGTTCAATCCCAGCAACTACAGCATCAC
>CAITXW010000267.1 GCA_903896425.1 uncultured beta proteobacterium
AGCCGCGCAAACGCCCCTTTCAGCCATTCATGCTGGCTTTTGCCGTTGCCGCGCCCGATGCTCTTTAGAAACTGCGATGCAGTGAACTGAATCCGGCACCCAAGCCCACCGGTTCTGGCCAACTGCAGAGCTTGTTCCCAGACATCCAGATCCGCCTGATCCAGTTGTGGCCCAGTGTGAATGATCTTGACGCCTTCGACACTGGCTTTCTGCACGCGCTGCTGGAAAGACCTTGGGCCACGTCGCACCACGCCAAAAAGTGCCGATCGCAGGACACTGTTTGGTACGCCCCGGCAGACCTCCGCCCACAGGGGCAATTGCACATCCAAAGGCTTGGCCGTGCCAACTTGCTCAAGTGCCGGAGTTCGTTGCCCCCTTGCTTTGGCCAGAGCCAGGTTTTCTTCAAAGGTCCTTTTTTGAGGCATCAGCCCAACCCGCCAGTCTGAATCTTGCGAGGCCGACCACGGCCACGTATCGGTTTCGCCAGAACGACCGTGGTCATAGATGGCTGCAAATGCCCAGGCAGCGGGATTCTGCCGGTGGTCGTGAGTGGCAGACCCAAGATAAATACCTGGATGTCCGATGACCGCCACCGAACCGATGCGCCAATTTTTACAGGGGGCGGGAAGCCGAGCGGTGGCGTTTTGCGCCCGTATTGCCAATTCCAAATCGATGATTCACTGATCTTGAGTATTGCCGCTACATCAGCAGCCGCCAAGAGTTCCAAATTTTGCATTTTGATCAACTTTAAAAGTTGATCCCAGCGAGAGATGTTGGAGGTTTTGCGCGCCCACGCAGCCAGCGGGCGGGATCGATGATCCGCCGACGCTCACGCGCAAGCGGTTGGCGGGCAGGGGAAAAGCTTTGGGGTGAGCGTATCGGTCACCATGCACTGGACCGATTTGACAATGGAGCGCACGTGCAGTTCAGCTGCAACGATTGCTTTTATGGCAGACCAAAGAGCAGATGACTGCGCCACAACCCTTGCGATGGCTGCACGGCGCAGTACGCTGGCAATTTTTTGTTGATGAGCATCTTGAGCCCTGTTTTTTTGTTTGATGTCGTTCTCTAACCGAGCCGCCTCGCCTCTCCCAGCTTGTGTTGCGAGATGTGCCAGTTTGACAAACCCCATGCCAACCACAAGACATGCTGCCTGACCATAACAATTGCCGGCAACAAGGTCAAATTGTAAGGCGCTGACAATCATGAACTCAAAGGCCAGCATGACTCTACCGTAGATTCTTTGAGCAAAAATATTGACAATTTGACTGTCTGGAAAGTTATTGAATTTCATCAGGTATTGCACTTTGAATCCATTCATAATTAGCCAAGTCGCCTCAGCTCAAAACCGATGGCACTTGACCAATTACTGACCTCAGCTACTTCATCGATCATCCGACCCGTTGAATTTCTTTTGATCGAAATAACCAAGTTGACCGCTTCGCTAATCAACTCTGGCGCTGCAGGTACGCCAGCTTCTTGAATTAACTGTCCGATTCGGACCAAGGCGGCGCCGGTGGAATTGGCATGGACGGTACCAATGCCGCCGGGATGCCCTGTATTCCAGGCCTTTAGCAGCGCCAGAGCCGACTTGTCCCTGACTTCACCCACAACAATCCGGTCTGGCCGTAAGCGAAGCGTGGCTCGCAATAAGCTGACCTGATCAATATTTACGGCCGTTCTTAGAAATACCGTGTTTTTGACACTGCATTGCAGTTCCAAAACGTCTTCGATGATGACGATTCGGTGATCCGGTGAAATGGAGGAAATCTCGTTCAAGACGGCGTTGGCCAAAGTCGTTTTGCCCGAGCCAGTGCCCCCGGCAATCAGGATATTTTTTCTGTCCGCAACCGCTGTTTTAATCACGGTGGCTTGCAGCTCAGTCATCACCCCGGTGCAGACATAGTTAGCCAGGCTAAAAATCAGAGTTGCCTTTTTTCTGAGGGCAAAAGTTGGCGCCGGTACAACCGGTGGAATCAGGGCTTCAAACCGAGAACCATCCAAGGGCAATTCGCATTCCAAAATCGGGTTGTCAGGTGTGACCGTGGTACCCAGCATGGCCGCCACCGTGGCAACAATCGCCATGGCTCGTACACGGTCAATCTTGCCAATGCATTGCATCCCGCCTACATGGGAGTCAGTCCAGAGGTCGCCCGACGGGTTTAGCATGATCTCTACCACCCGGTCATCAGCCAGGGCTGCCAGGATGTCAGTCCCGAGGGCGCGCCGCAACGCATCGTCCGACCTACGGTGGAACTCATGGCTGGACGCGTTCTGGTGTGTGCTCATGCCGGCATACTGTCCATCCGCAAACACAAAGCAGATCCATTTTCAGAGGTGCGCTAACCCGAGAATCCGACAGTACTGAAGGGGTATTGCCGTTGAATACTGGCTGTCGGCTGTCCAATTATTGGCCAGACACTTGCCTTATTTAGAGGTATTTATTCAGCTTGTGAAATTGTGGCCACTCGGTACATTTACCGACATCAACACATTCGCAGGGGATCAAAATGAAGGTATCAGAAGTCGCCAACAACATCGTTCAAACGGCCAATTCAGCTGAACTCAAAAGTCTTCAAACTTTGAGGACCATTTGCAACAGCGACACAGCATTTGTTGCGGCAGTCAAGAAATACCAAGCGTATCAAAAATTGCTACAGAAGGCATTCTTGCTGAGCCGAACCTGGCAGAAATTTGGTCAATCCCGTACTTGGAAAATTACTGTCAAGGCACTTCAGGCGGCACTCAAGGCGATGGTGGCCGGGTTCAAACGCTCGACAGAATTTGCTGAGTTGCCAGATTCATTGAAAAAGCAGATCGAGAAACTAATCAAGGCAAATAGCTTGCAAATATCGCCTGCTTGGTGATCGCTTAATAAGTCCGTAAAGGTGGTGCTTGATGGATACAAAACACTTCAGATCCTTGTCGAAAAAATGGGCTTTCAAACTTCGTGAGGATGCACGGGATATTGAGCAAGAAATCATTACGTTTTATCTCACCAGACAGTCCGGGAATAAAAACCTGGATATTTTTCTGCCTGGTCATGAAGGCGCACTGTTTGAGCTTCTGAAGCACAAAATCAGGGGCAACAACTTGGAAAGCTTGGGTGGCAGTGGCAGGCGATTGGGCGGCGTGGGTGATGAAGATGATGCGGGCGAGATCGACATCGGCATTCATGACGAGTTCGAGTCGCCAGATGAAAAGGTCGATCAGCTCGACAAGCGGCTGAAATTTGAGCAGGTGTTCTGTCAGGAACTGGATCAAATTGACGAACTGAACAATTTGGCCGGTAGCGACTTGGGCGATGCCTTTGGCTTCACGGGTGCAAACGGTCGGGCCGTTTTGTCTCAACTCAAAAAGCAAATTGTCGCCAGTGCCCAAAAGCGGTTTAACGCCAACTTGCGGGTTGTAAAGCTGTCCCCACGGGCGAAAGCCCTGCAGCAAACGGCGACGGCGTAACCGTCAGCCGCACGGCCGCCATGGCGGCAGGGTTGGTTGCAAAAGAAGACGCTACTACCAGTTCTGGCAGTTTTGCCAGTTGTCCACCGGGTATCGCTGGCACTTGCACGCCCGCCTGCCCAAACACCTTTTGGGTGTAGGCTGCCCCGATTTTTGAATCAGACCGGCCGGTGTTGTACATGCTCAGGGCACCGCCGAGCGAGTCGGCTCTTGCATAGCCCGCAGCCAGAATGTTTGCCCCGGCAGCAAGGTTGGTGCAGGGGTCGAACACCTGTTCCACAGTCAGCCCCAGCGCGGGCAAATTTTTGCTATTGATTTGCGCCAAGCCCATATCAACACTTTCGCCACGGCCGACAACCGCCACCGCAGCGGCCACGGCCGCAGCTTTGGACGCAAAGGCCGTTGATTTTCTTGTCGTGTTGTTGTTGACCACCCAGGGCTGGCCGCCGGATTCCTGCTTCACAACAGCGGCCATGGTG
>CAITXW010000268.1 GCA_903896425.1 uncultured beta proteobacterium
AAGTTCGAGTACCGTGAGATTCCCGCTGAATTGCTTGAGCTGGCAAAAGAGTGGCGTGAAAAGATGGTGGAATCGGCGGCTGAAGCCAACGAAGAACTGATGAACAAGTACCTGGAAGAAGGTGACTTGACGGAAACAGAAATCAAGTTCGGCATTCGTACTCGCACGATTGCCAGCGAAATCCAGCCGATGTTGTGCGGTACTGCCTTCAAGAACAAGGGCGTGCAGCGCATGCTGGACGCGGTGATTGAATTCATGCCGTCACCGGTTGATATTCCGCCAGTCAAGGGTATGGACGACGATGAAGCACCCGTCACCCGCAAGGCAGATGATGGTGAAAAGTTTTCGGCGCTTGCTTTCAAACTGATGACCGATCCGTTTGTCGGGCAGCTGACTTTTGTTCGCGTCTACTCCGGCGTGTTGTCTAAAGGTGACACCGTATATAACCCGATTCGCGGCAAGAAAGAACGTATCGGCCGTATCGTGCAAATGCACGCCAACAAGCGCGAAGAAGTGAGCGAAATTGTTGCCGGTGATATTGCTGCATGTATCGGCTTGAAGGATGTCACCACGGGTGAAACGCTGTGCGACCCCGCTGCCATCATCATGCTCGAACGCATGGTATTTCCTGAACCTGTGATTACACAGGCGGTTGAGCCCAAGACCAAGGCTGACCAGGAAAAAATGGGCATTGCCCTGCAGCGTCTAGCGCAGGAAGATCCATCATTCCGTGTCAAGACTGACGAAGAGTCAGGCCAGACCCTGATCGCCGGCATGGGTGAGTTGCACCTTGAAATCATTGTTGATCGCATGAAGCGTGAGTTTGGCGTCGAAGCCAATGTTGGCAAGCCGCAGGTGGCTTACCGCGAAACGATTCGCAAGACGGTGGAAGACAGCGAAGGCAAGTTTGTTCGTCAGTCCGGCGGCAAGGGTCAATATGGTCACGTTGTGCTCAAGATTGAGCCGAATGAACCGGGCAAGGGCATTGAATTCGTTGACGCCATCAAGGGCGGCGTGGTTCCGCGCGAATACATTCCGGCAGTGGAAAAAGGCATTCATGAGGCTGTGACTTCAGGTGTGCTGGCGGGATATCCCGTGGTGGACGTCAAAGTAACCCTGCATTTCGGCTCCTACCATGATGTGGACTCGAATGAGAACGCGTTCAAGATGGCCGCAATCTTTGGCTTCAAGGAAGGCTGCCGCAAGGCGGGTCCTGTGATCCTGGAGCCGATGATGGCCGTTGAGGTTGAAACACCTGAAGACTACGCCGGCAATGTGATGGGCGATTTGTCCTCGCGTCGCGGCATGGTGCAAGGCATGGAAGACATGGTTGGTGGCGGCAAGGCCATCAAGGCGGAAGTTCCGCTGTCGGAAATGTTTGGCTACTCCACGACCCTGCGCTCGATGTCGCAAGGCCGTGCCACTTATACGATGGAATTCAAGCATTACACGGAAGCGCCGCGCAATGTGTCTGAAGCCATCATGGCGGCAAGTGCTAAATAACAATATTGTGGGACAGACCGCAGCTACGCGAAGCGAGCCAGATCTGTCCCCAACTGATTAGAAATACCTGTCTGCGATTTCGCACCCCGAGCTGCCCGTGGCAAGGGAAACCGTGACGAAATGCAAACATTAAACCAATTCACGGGCATTGCTCTTTGGAGA
>CAITXW010000269.1 GCA_903896425.1 uncultured beta proteobacterium
CGATGATCGGGCACATTGACTCGAATGCTCATATTGGCTAAACGATGAAGGGTTGGCATAGTCAGATTATTGTGCAACTATTGCACAATGTCAACGGGCATTTTTGTGCCCTGAGCGGCTATCGACCATATAAATGACCGGTCGTTCACATGCGCTGTTCGTAAAGAAAAACGGAAATTCAAGTTGCGGGTTCGACTTCTCTGAGTCGACCGGCTCTTGGCAGCAGAAGCAAATATTCAGGTGCATCGCCCGATAAACTAGAGTAGAGGTTGATCGTTTTCTCAATCAATTGACCCGGCATCCGCGCTAGCCGCGCCGACTCACTCCAAAGGAATGCCTCGCCAGGAACTAGAACAGCAGCGGCAAGCCAACAGCAGCGACAGCGGCGATCCACAGCGTCTCGCCAAGCAGCATCAGCACCGGTGTCCAGCCGAGCTTGAACAGGTCTTCGAAGCTGGTCTTGACGCCGGCTGCGGCGATCGCTGCCACCAGCAAGCCGCGCGACAGCGTGCTGGCACCCGTTGCCAGAGCCGACGGCACCAGCGACGAGGTCGCCAGCAGCATGAAGACTATGAAGGCCAACAGGAAGCCCGGCACCAGCGGCACGGACGGCGCGCTGGCGGCCTCATCGTCGCCCAGCTCAGTCGGTGGATGCATCAGGACCGAAACCAGCAGCACCACCGGCATCAGCAGCATGACGCGAAACAGCTTGACCACCGTCGCACTGTCGGCAGCGGCGGTATTGCCGGCGTCCGAGAGCATCATGCCGGCCGCCACCACTTGCGCCACATCATGAATGGTGGCGCCGAAGAAGATGCCGGCCTGCGCCGGTGTCAAGCCCAAAGCATGGGCACCCAGGGGGTACAGGACCATGGCCAGCGTCGACATCAGCGTCACGCCGACCACGGCCAGCAGCGTGAAGCGCTCGTTCTCAGGCGTTTGCGGCAACACCGAGGAGACGGCTAGCGCGGCCGAGGCGCCGCAGATGCCGACGGAGCAACCCGATATCAAGCCTTCGTTCACAGGCCGGCGCAACCAGCGCGCCAGCAGCAGGCCCAGGCCGATCGTGGAGGCCACGCCCAGCGCAATCAGCACACCCGTGCCCCAGCCCAGGGCCTGGATCTGCGAGAACGTGATGCGCAAACCGAGCAGTGCAACGCCGGCACGCAGCACCGTCTTGCCGCAAAAGTCCAGCCCCGGCCGAAACTTGGTATCACGCGACAGAAAATGAAACGCTAGCCCGATCAGCAGCGCGTAAAGCAGCTGCGGGCCACCGTAGTGCTCGGCGACAAAAGTCGCGGATAGCGCGATTACGCCGCACAACAGAAATCCCGGCGCCAAAGCGCGCAGGTGCTGCAACAATGCCAGGGCGATTACCTTCAAGCCTCAGGCCACCGATGGACGGCTCGTGCACACCAATGCCCAGGCGTCCTCAATCCAGTCGCACAATATGGCGCGGGTTTCGCGCGGATCAATGATGTCGAGAATGCCAAACTTCTCGGCCGTGCGGAACGGCGAGGTCATGTTCAGGTAGAAGGCTTCCAGTTCGGCACGCTTGGCCGCCGGATCGGGTGCTGCCTCGATTTCGGTCTTGTGCGCCGCCATGACACCGCCTTCGATCGGAATCGATCCCCAGCGCGCAGACGGCCAAGCGTAGCGCAGGTTCAGCGCCTCCCCATATTTGGGCGCGTGCAGCGCGCCGGCCATACCGAAGCAGCGCCGCATCAGAATCGAGAGCCAAGGCGAACGGCATTCGTGCAGCGCCTGCGAGACGCGCGTTGCGCCGAGCAGGGTGCCACCGAGTTCAGCCTCCAAGCCAGTCTGGTTGCCGGGTTGATCGACAAAGTTCACCACCGGCAGGCCGAACAGGCTGCACAGGTTGACGTGGCGCTCCATCTTGTACGCGGCCTGGATCGTCATGGCGCCGCCCTGCACCTTGGGGTCATTGGCAATGACGCCGACCGGCACACCATTGATGCGGGCCAGCGCCGTGATCACCGAGCCACCCTGATAGCGTCCGACCTCAAAGATCGAATCGTGGTCCAGCACGCTGGCCAATATTTTGCGCGGGTCATAAATCTTGCGCCGGTCGCGCGGAATGGCGTCCTTGAGCCAGTCATCAGCACGCTTCGGATCGTCGCTCACTGGTAACACCGGCGCCGTGTGGAACACGCTGCGCGGCAGGTAGCTCAGGAAGCGCTGCACCTGTGCCAGCGCATCGCGCTCATCGCCCGCCTCGTTGTACACCAACGCGCTCTTGCGATGCACCATGTGCCCGCCCAGCTCATTCTTGTCGATCGACTGGCCATAGGCCTGAAGCACTACATGGGGTCCCGCGGCCATGACCTGCGCCTGTTGACGCACCATGACGGAGAAGTGCGAGGACAGCACCTTGATCGCGCCCTGCCCGGCGCAAGCGCCGAGCGCAACACCGACCACCGGCACGGTCTTCAGCAACTCGTTGGCCGGCCAACTCGGATATTCGGGAATCTTGGTGCCGCCAATCTGCATCAGGAGCTTGACGCTGCCACCGGCTGAATCGACCAGGCGGATCAGCGGCAACCGCAACTGGTGCGCCATGCGTTCGATATAGATCCACTTGTCTGCGATCGTGGCCTCGGAGGATCCGGCGCGAATCGTGAAGTCATCCACGTGCAGCGCCACCTTGCGCCCGGCAACTCGGCCGGTGCCGACGATGGCGTTAGTCGGATCGATCCGTTCAAAGACACCTTCACGGCTGTAATGTCCTTTGCCGGCCAGGCTACCTAGTTCGCGAAAACTGTCGGCATCGAGTAGCTCAGCGATACGTTCACGCGCATTAAGCCGACCGCTGGCCTTGAATTTGGCCAGCGCCTCAGGCCCGCCCATGGCGCGCGCCTGCGAGCGACGCAGTTGCAGCTCGGCCAGTTCAGGGGCCCATTCGCCGCCGGGTTCGAATGCAGGTGCTGTGTTCATTGGGTTTCCAGTTTGAGTTCGGCGACCAGCGCCTGCGTAGCCTTAAGTTCGGCCTGCAGATAGCGGTAGGAATCGACATAACCTTTGAATATCGGCTTGTTGCCGGATTTCTCTACCAAGGAAATCCAGTCTTTCGAAGCCGCCACCTTTCGCAGCGCCTGCTCCCAGAAGCGTATCTGCTCGGCGTCCGAACCTGCGGGCAGCAGCACACCGTTGTAGCTCACATAGTCCACCGGCACGCCCTGCTCGCGCCAGGTCTGCACTTGCGCCAGCGGTCCCGTGCCGCGTTCGGCGGCAGCGCTCGCCAGCATGCGCACCTTGCCGGCCTGCGCTATCGGCACCACGGTAGGGCCGGTGGCCGAAACGACGTCAACATGACCGCCGAGCAGTGCCGTCATCGATTCGCCGGATGAGCGAAACGGCGCGATCGTGAGCTTGCTGATGTCAACCCCGGCAGCCTTCAGTGGTTTGACGATGGCCAGATGCGTATTGAGGCCGCGCAGCGGCGCCACGGCAATCTTGTACGCGGCCGGATTGCGCTTGAGCGCATCAACCAGATCCTTGGCGCTCTTGAGCGGTGAATCAGCGCGCACCGCCATCAGCGTAGTTTCCTCCACCAGCATCGCCACCGGCACGTACTCGCGCATATCAGCCTTCAGGATTCCCGTCACCTGACCGGCCAGGCTGCCGGTATGGAAGGTACCCAGGAAATGCGCGTTACCCGGATTGCGTTGCAGAATCTGCAGTGCCATCAGCCCGGCAGCGCCCGGCTTGTTATCGGTCAGCACAGTCTGTCCATTGATCAGTTGCATTGTTTCGAGTGCGTTCTTGATGCCCCGTGCGTACAGATCAACCGAGCCACCGGGCGCCACACCGATGCCGTAGGTGATGGTCTGCGTCGGTTTCCAGGCGGTCTGCGCCAGTGCAGCGGGTGGCAGGCTGCCGAGCAGGCCGATGGCCGATCCGGCGGACATCAAGCCGAGCCACTGGCGGCGGTCATATGCAGTAGGTGTCATCAAGTCTTCCTCAGTTTGCAGTGGGTATCAACTGGCAGGTTGCCATGCGACCGGGCAAACGCAGGGCACTGGATAAACAATCGCCGTGGGGAAGTTTGCTCGATCAGGCCGAACAACTCAAGGCCAGTGTCAGAGCCAAGGTGGAGCATCCATTCAGGATTTTGAA
>CAITXW010000270.1 GCA_903896425.1 uncultured beta proteobacterium
GTCCTTCTTGGCGCTCATGGTGGCGCCGTCGGCGTAAGAGAACATCTCCTGCACGATCGCCTTGATCGGCGTGTTCTCGTAACCGCTCTCGCGCATCTTGATGAACATGGCGTTCTCGGCGAAGCGGCAAACGTCCATGATGAAAGGCTTGTGGTACTTCTTCAGCAGCGCGGCATAGGCGCGGATATTGGCCATGGAGACCGGTTGCCCGCCGCCGGTGTTGTTGGTCACGGTCAGCATGCCAAACGGGATGCGCTCGCCCTGGGTCTGCAGCAGCGCTTCAACCTTTGCCAGATCAATATTGCCCTTGAACGGGTAGATCAGCGCTGGCTGCAGGCCTTCGGGAATCACCAGGTCCTGCGCCTCAACGCCGATGTATTCGAGGTTGGCACGCGTGGTGTCAAAGTGCGAGTTGTTGGGCACCAGATCGCCCTTTTTGCACACCGCCGTGAACAGCACCTTCTCAGCCGCACGGCCCTGGTGTGTGGGCACGAAGTGCTGCATGCCGGTGATGCCCTGGATCACCGCTTCAAGCCGGTAGAAACTGCGCGCGCCGGCGTAGCTCTCGTCGCCTTCCATGATGGCGCCCCATTGTTTGGACGACATGGCGCCGGTGCCGGAATCGGTCAGCCAGTCGATCAGCACGTCCTCGGCACGCAGTTTGAAGACATTGAGCTTGGCGGCCTCCAGCAGTTGTTCGCGCTCGGCGCGCGTGGTCATGCGGATCGGCTCAATGCTCTTGATGCGAAACGGTTCAATCAGGGTTTTAGGCATGGTGGTCAGTTCGTTTTGAAAGTCAGGGCGTGAAGGTAGCACCGGCGAAAACAGTGTGGTGTCGGCTATTGCCAACAGTTCGAAAATATTTCTGCGCTGGCGTGATAATTGAGGTGTTCCGTCCCGCAGTCAGTGGACGAGCGATCAACCCTCAGGAGAATGAACATGGCAAAAGGTCAACAAAGCAACAAGATGGTGAAGAAACCCAAGAAAGACACGGCACCGCCGAAGCCGGTGTCACCCGACGCGGTGCGGCCCACCGTCACCACCGTCGTGCCAGTGCGCGGCAAACTCAAGAACGCTCCCGGCAAGAACTGATTCTCGGTATTGCCAACTCAGCGCGTAGCCCGTATGGAGCCAAAGGCGTAATACGGGAACACCGACACGTTGCCAACCCCGTATTGCGCTGCGCTGCATACGGGCTACCCATCACATGACGCCAGTGACGGCATGTTGAGTACCGCCCTCACGGTGCTCTACGCCGACGCTGCGCTGCTGGTGCTCGACAAGCCGTCCGGTCTGCTCTCGGTGCCGGGGCTTGGTGCGGACAAGCAGGACTGTCTGAGCGCGCGCGCGCAGGCCCTCTACCCCGATGCCTTGATCACGCACCGCCTGGACCAGGCAACCTCGGGGTTGATGCTCATGGCACGCGGTGCCGACGCAAACCGCAAACTCAGCGCCGCCTTTGCCAGCCGCAGCGTTGGCAAACGCTACCTCGCCGTGGTCGAAGGCATTCTTGCCGCGCCGGATGATGAATGGGGCGTGATCGACCTGCCGATCAGCCTGGACTGGCCGAACCGGCCGCGGCGCATCATCGATCAGCAAAACGGAAAACCCAGCGTCACGCGCTGGCGCGTGCTGTCACACGACGAAGCCAAGCAGACAACCCGCCTTGCGTTGGAGCCGCTCACGGGCCGCTCGCACCAGTTGCGCGTGCACCTGCAGGCCTTGGGCCACGCCATCATCGGCGACACGCTTTACGGCCGTCAGCCGACCAGCGGGCCAGCGGGTCGCATGCTGCTGCATGCCGAGTCACTCGAATTGCAGCACCCGGTCAGCGGCGAAGCCCTGCGCTTCGTCAGCGACACGCCGTTTTAAGGTGGCGCTGCCCTTTAACCGGAATCATCGGCATGCATCTGCGTCACTGGCGTGCGCTGTCAGGACCCAGGCCGTTGTCGATATTCAGCGCAGCATCGTGAATTTCGGCAGGGCAAGCGCCGATGCCATTGCGCCCGATCGCCGGCACAGGCGGTACTGCATTCAAGGAGGCGTTGGCAGGTAGTCCTTAATTAGCAGGTCATGCAGACTGATATGGTTGGTGACCCAGCCACCGATCATCCGCAATACATCGGCACGCAGGGGGTTGTGGTACATCAGCTCAAGGTTGAGCTCAGCGAACTGACTAATAATTTCTGTGTGCGCCTCCAAGTGTTCCTGCACTTGCGCAGCGGGCATGCCACAAGACCTGATGATCTCTTCTTCGGCGCGAAAGTGGGCAGGAAGCTCAATTCCCAGTCGGCACAGGATTTCGGTGAATACGTTCGAATTCGGTGCTGCGCCCGGCATTGCCTTCAGGCGGCGTAGTAATTCAAACAGGCGAAGATGTTCGTTGTCGATAGACGCCACCCCAATCCGCAAGGGCAGATCGATAGCCGCAGGCGGCTGTGCTTCACGGGTATGTTGACTGTTTGAGGGGACAGGCATGGGGTCTCACTTTGTTGAGGGCGCCCGGTCAGCCCCCAGAATTCTGGAAATGCACGCATCAATGAGGTCATGCGAGCGCTTGAGAGACATGACCCTGGCTCCGAAATACCAAAGTCGCCCTATGGCGAATACTCTCACAGTGCAAAACTGCGCGCAACAAGGGTGAACCCCCACAATTAGACTAGGGAAATTGCTGTGCTGATCCAGTTAGAAGCCGTTTGCGGTATTCGGCAAAGTGCCGGTGAGCGACGGGTCTGGCGAAAGTTATCGAGCCCGATCGCAGCGAGGCCGTGTGAAACCCTCCGTCCCATGCACACGGCCTGATGGGGTTGTGCGTTGATCGCTACGGTCATCTCAATGGGCAGGCCAGTTGATAAATCGCAATGCCGCGGCCCACCGCTTGCAGACAATGATCCTTTGGGCAATGTGAAGCCCGTTGCATGGCCAACCCCGCCCAGCAGTCAAGGAGCAGGTTCATGAGGCAATCGATGCGCAAGTGTCGTCAACCCACCCGCACATCCATGGCGCCGAAGGGCCCCAACTGCTTAGCCCGTCAAGACCCAATCACCCTCGGCGGCCCAGCACTGTTTTCAGTGTGCGCCGGGAAACCATGGTGCTTTTCCAGTTGAAATCGGACCAACCCGACCACGACCACAGTCGCAAGAAGCCGGGAACGCGACGTACACAAGGATCTGTTGCGGGCGTTCTTCGGACGAGCGGGAGTGCGTCCGCTGTCCAGAACTTACCGCCTGACGCTACGCCCGCGTCAGGCCCCGCGCCGGATTGCCGCGCAGTTGGGAGCACGGTGCTGATCGTGGATGACCAGGATGATGCACGCTGGGTCCTGACCAACGTGATTGAGCAGGGCGGCTTCGTCGCGGTGTCGGCCATCAATGGAGAGGATGCCCTCGCCAGCATCCGGCGTAATTCACCCGGCTTGGTCCTGCTCGATATTGGGTTGCCTGACCTGGATGGTTTCGAGGTGCTGGCACGCATCAAGCAGCTCGATAAAGCCATCCCCGTGATCATGGTCACTGGCAACAGCAACACCTACGACGCCGGTCGCGCCGTGCGCGCCGGAGCCTGGGATTACCTCACCAAGCCCTTCCAGAACAAGGATGTGCTGCACACTGTGCGCTGTGCGCTGGCGGAAAAAGCAAGGAAATCGCAGGCCTGGCGCATAGCAGACACGTCGACGCAGGCAAATTTTCTGCCGCGCGCGATGGGCACCAGTGCCAGCATCAGGGCCATCCAGCACGAGGTTGAACTCGTCGCTCGCACCAATTTCTCGATCCTGGTGACTGGCGAGTCTGGCTCGGGCAAGGAACTGGTGTCGCAGGCCATCCATGCCATGAGCCTGCGCGCCGACAAACCCCTGATCGCTGTCGATTGCGGCGCAATTGCCGAAAACCTGATCGAGAGCGAGCTGTTCGGGCATGAAAAAGGCTCGTTCACGGGCGCGCACCAGGCCAAGGCCGGCGCTTTCGAGCTGGCCGACGGCGGCACCATCTTCCTTGATGAAATCGGCAACCTGCCGCTGGCCATGCAGGGCAAGTTGCTGCGCGTGCTGGAGACGCGGCGCATCCACCGCATCGGCAGCACGCGCGAGAAGCAATTGGACTTCCGCGTAGTGGCGGCAACCAATGCAAACCTGCCGGAAAAGATGGCGCAGCACGAATTTCGCGAAGACCTGTACCACCGGCTCGCCGAGTATTCGATCCGAATTCCGCCACTGCGCGAGCGCAAGGATGACCTGGTATTCCTGACGCAGCGCTTCCTGATACAAACCAATGCCGAGTTGGGCAAACAGGTCAAGGGTTTGTCAACCACGGCCTGGGACATCGTCCAAGGTTATGACTGGCACGGCAACGCGCGCGAACTGCACAACCAGTTGCGCCGCGCCGTGCTGCTGTGCGACCACGCGGACGGCCTGATCCTGCCCGACCAGCTGGGCATGTCCACATCCGTGCCGACGACAGCACTAACGCTGGATGCAGCACAGCCAGCCGGTCACGGCGCCAAGCAGCCGCATCCGCTGCATGAGCTGCAGCACCTGTTAGCCGATGGTCATGAAATGTCGCTGAAGGAAATCGTTGCCCAGGGGACGGCGCAAGTGGAGCGTGCCGCCTTGGAACAGGCCCTGGCCAGAAGCAATGGCAACAAGGCACAGGCGGCACGCACCTTGCGAATTGACTACAAGACGATCCACACCAAGCTCAAGGTGTACGAAATCTCGACGGCGCAATTTCTGAAAACTGGCGCCAAACCCGTGCAGGCCACCTACGAGGGCCGTCCGGCCACCACAGGCATGGTGCACAAAATCCCCACGATGAAACGTGCGGATGAGAAGACTGTAGCGCAGGGCCCGCAACCGAAGTTGGACTCGATGAGTCCGGTGAGATTGGCAACCTCCCTGAGCGGATTACGCGAGCCTTGCATCACCGGTTACGAGCATCGTGTTGGACAGCTGGCTGGCGCCATCGGTGCGCAGCTCGGGCTGGACGCGCAGCGCATCGAGGGTCTTGGTGTGATCGGCTATTTGCACGACATCGGCAAGATCACAATTCCGGCGGAACTTCTGTCCAGGCCTGACAAGCTCAGTGCGCAGGAGTTCAAGCTGATGCGGCGCCACGCGCAGGCGGGCTACGAGGTGCTCAAGGACGTTCAGTTCCCCTGGCCGGTGGCCGCCGTCGCGCTGCAGCATCATGAACGCATGGATGGCAGCGGTTATCCGCAAGGGCTCAAGGGCGAGGCCATCGTGTTCGAGGCCCGAATCATTGCGGTGGCCGACGTGGTCGAGGCCATGACCTCGGACCGACCGTACCGGGCGGCGTTGGGAATAGAAGCAGCGCTGGCCGAGATCGAGAGCGGTAGCGGCAGCAAGTACGACCCAGTCGTGGCCCAGGCATGTCTCAATCTGTTTCGGCAGCAGTCCTATGTCATTGGACGTTGAACCGTTCATTGCGCGGCTGGGCGAACTACTTCAAAGTCGGTTCGGACATTCAAGCGTATCGGGCGCTGGACAACTGCACCGCCTGGCGTTGAGCTGATTTCTCGTAACCGGTCTTTGCCGCTGCGGCTCCAGTTTGGACAATCTTCGGTCCAGGACCGCCTGAATCATTGCAAAAAGGTTCACAATAACCAAAATTGAAGGCGGCTGCAGCAATTTCGCCACGGTGCGCCTGCTGCGCCTCGGTTGAGAGCAACAAAGTTGGAGAACGCAACATGGTCTCAGACACTGAAAACAAGATCTACGCCAGACTGACCGACCTGGAAAACGAGGTTGTTACGCTGCGGGACGGCTATCTGGTTGTCAACAAGCGCTATGCGCAGGCACTGAATTCCATGAAAGTATTGACCGCCTCTACCCTGGAGGCGGCGATTCGCGCAGCGACTGCTGCGGAAAAATCTACGCTTGCCTGCAAGAATGCCTCCTTTGCGGCCACGGCAGCCGCTTCGGTGCCGGCGATCGAGGCAGCCGAGGCGGCGGCTGAAGCTGCCGGGTTGGCGGCTTTGGCTGCGGCCGAGGCAGCAGCAGCAGCGTCGGCGGCAGCTTCTGCGGCAGCAGCAGCAGCAGCCTTTCAGGCCGAAGAAACGGCTGTGCGGGCCTCCAGCGAAGCAGCGGCAGCAACTGCACGGGCCAGCGCCGCTGCCGCAGCTGCAGCCAAATTGGCTCTTGACGCCGCTGCCGTCGCCAGGTCGCTGAGAAAATAGCGCCCTATCGAATGCGGAGCGCGACATGAATGTGACGCGACTGGACGACAAGCTCGGCGCGCTTGAGGACGAGATCAATCAACTGTATGAGCATGTGCCCTTCGGCAGCCACGCCCTGGATGCGCAAGGCACCTATCAGCACATCAATTCGCTCGAACTGTCCTGGTTGGGTTACAGCCGTGAAGAGATTGTCGGCAAGAAGAAGCTAACGGACTTCCTGACACCGGCCAGTCAGCAGTTGCTGCGCAGACATCTGCCTTCCCCTGGTTTGAACAACGTGATTGCCGACCTGGAGTTGGAGTTGCTGCACCGCGACGGCACCAGCATGCCCATCGCGCTCAATTCGGTTGGGTTTACCGATGCAACAGGCAAGCTGATCAAGCGTCGCGCAGTGTTGTTTGACCTGCGCGAAAGCCGGCAAAACAAGATCCGTCAATTGGTTGCAGCCGCAGCGTTCGAGTCGCTGAGCGGCAGTTGTATCACCGACAGCCAGGAAGTCATTCAGCAAGTCAACCATGCGTTTACCGAACTGACCGGCTACAGCGCGCAGGAAGCCGTGGGGCAGACGCCGCGCCTGCTGAAATCCGGCCACCATGACGCGGCGTTTTACCAAGCGATGTGGGCGACCCTGAAAGAACACGGGCGTTGGCAGGGCGAAATCTGGAACAAGCGCAAAGATGGGGCCATCATCGCCGATTGGCTCAGCATCTCGGCGGTGGTTGATGCTTCGGGTGCCGCCACCCATTACGTTTGCAGCTTCTTCGACATTACCGCCAGCAAGGCGGCCGAGGCTGAGTTGACGCAGCTCGCGTATTTTGACCCGCTGACCCATCTCCCCAACCGCCGCCTGCTGCTGGATCGCTTGACCCAGGCGATGGCTCTGGCCAAACGGACCGGACTTTACAGTGCCATCTTGTTCGTGGATCTGGATCACTTCAAGGCCATCAATGACACCCGCGGCCATGATGTCGGTGACGTGGTGCTGATCGAAGCCGCACGGCGTTTGCGCGCTTGCGTGCGCGCCGGCGACAGCGTGGCGCGCTTGGGTGGCGACGAGTTTGTCGTGCTGCTCGAAGGTCTGGATGCGAATCCCCTGGGGTCTGCGGCCCAAGCCCGCGTGGTGGCCGAAAAGATACTCGATTTATTGGCCCAGCCCTATCAGGTCAGCGGTTTCGAGTTTCATTGCAGCGCCAGCATCGGGATTGACTCGTTTGTTGATGTCACCTCCGCGGCGGATCTGATCCAGCATGCCGATCTGGCCATGTACCAGTCCAAAGTAGCGGGTCGTAATCGACTGCGCTTTTTCGACGTTGGCATGCAAACCCAGGTAATCGTACGTGCAGCCCTGGACAATGACCTGCACAGCGCGCTCAAGCAGGACCAATTCAAACTCTTCTTCCAGCCGCAGGTCAACCTGCAGGGCCAAATTGTGGCGGCGGAGGCGCTGCTGCGTTGGCAACATCCCGAGCGTGGCCTGGTTTTGCCGGGCGACTTCATTGCCCTGGCCGAGGAAAACGGCCTGATCGTCCCGATCGGGCATTGGGTGCTGCAAGCCGCCTGCGCCCAACTCAAAGCGTGGGAGAGACTGCCACTGGCCCGGGATCTGCGACTGGCTATCAACGTCAGCGCACGCCAGTACCGGCAAGACAATTTTGCACAGAGCGTGCAGCAGGCACTGAAAGCCAGCGCTATCGATCCAGCCAAACTGGTTCTGGAAGTCACTGAGAGCATGATGCTCGACGTGCCCGACGCCATCGGCAAAATGGAGGCACTGAAGAAATTGGGAGTGCGTTTTTCGCTGGATGACTTTGGCACCGGCTACTCGTCGCTTGCCAGCCTCTCGAAACTGCCGCTGAGCGAGCTAAAAATCGACCAGTCTTTCGTGGGCATGCTCGGTGTGCAAGCAAACGATGCCATCATCGTGCGAGCTACCATCGCCATGGGCCAGGCGCTGGGCCTCGAAGTGATCGCCGAAGGGGTTGAAACTCAGA
>CAITXW010000271.1 GCA_903896425.1 uncultured beta proteobacterium
GCCCGCTCCAGGCGGTAGGTGCGCATTCTGTCCCAGTTGATGCGCTGCTGCCAATCCATCCCGACTGCGCCAAAGTTTGCCATGAATCAATCCTCCAAAAGAGTAGCGCCACGTGTGGGTCGCCGTATCAACACCTTATCGGGTTGATATTGATCGGTAGATTAATTACTGTCAAGGAACAATCGTCGCAATTTCGTTGGTAGTTTCCCTAGCGAGTTTTTGCGTGTCGGATGAAACCCTTGGCGCCGTGGGCGTCGCTCAATAGCCACGACCGGCAACGCAGGGCGAAACCCAGCGCCAACCGATACCAAATGGGCATAGGAGCCATATCGGCTTTAGCTTGCGCCACCGGCAATCAGCACCGCGACGCAGCGCTGGCGTCACATAGCGCAAGAACTTATTTGTTGTGTCGCAACCGGACGCATCCGGTCGGTCAGTCGATGCCCGTCAGGGAAACTGATGTGCCACTTGCCCGTCGACGATGGTGCAGCGCACGCGGCCCGGCAATTCGTAGCCCGAGAACGGCGTGTGCTTGCCCTGGCTGCGCAGCGCAGTCGCTTCAACAACCCAGGATGCAGCGGGATCAAAGACGCAGAGATCGGCCACGCCACCCAACTGCAGGCGCCCGACACGACCCTGGCGCTTGCCCAGTGCGGCACCTAGCACGCGCGCCGGTCCCGCGCTGATGACGTCCAGCGCGCGGGCCAGGCCCACGCCGCTGTCAACGCTCCATTTCAGCGCCAGGCTCAACAGCAGTTCGACACCGGTGGCACCGGGCTCGCTCTCGGCGAAGGGCAGGTTCTTGGCGTCTTCGTCCACCGGCGTGTGATCCGATACCAGCGCGTCGATGCTGCCATCGAGCAATCCGGCGCGCAGCGCGTCACGGTCGCCCTGCTGGCGCAGCGGCGGATTCAAGCGCGCACGGCTGTCGAAGTAGCCCATGTCAACATCGGTCAGGTGCAGCGAGTTGATGCTGACGTCACACGTCACGTTCAATCCATCACGCTTGGCCTGGCGCACCAATTCCACACCGGCCGCGCTGCTGATACGGCAGAGGTGAACGCGCGCCTGGGTGGCACGCATCAACTCAAAAATGGTGTGCAGGGCAATCGTCTCGGCCGCTACCGGCACACCGCTCAAACCCATGCGCGTGGCCAGTGCGCCGCTGGCTGCAACGCCCTGGCCCAGGTGGTAGTCCTGCGGGCGTAACCAGATGGCATAGCCGAAGGTGCTGGCGTACTGAAAAGCGCGCTGCAACACCTGCGTGTTGGCCAGCGCCACCTCGGCCTGACTGAAGCCAACGCAGCCGGCCTCGGTCAGTTGCATCATCTCGGTCAGCGTTTCACCGGCCAGCCCATGCGTCAGCGCACCGAGCGGATAGACACGCGCCTGCTGCAGTTTCTCGGCGCGGTAGCGCAGCATTTCCACCAGTCCCGGCTCATCGAGCACCGGTTCGGTATCGGGCGGGCAGACCAGGCTGGTAACACCGCCGGCCACCGCTGCTGCCATTTCGGACTCCAACATGCGCTCGTGCTCATGACCGGGCTCGCGCAGGCGCACCGCCAGATCAACCAGCCCCGGCGCCACGATGCAAGCGCTGGCGTCGATGGTCTGCGTCGGCACGAAATCCGGCGCAATCTTTCCGATGGCCAGCACCACACCGTCAGCCAGTGCCACGTCAGCGATCTCATCGAAACCACTGGCCGGGTCAATGACACGGCCGCCCTTGATCAAAATCTTCGTTTGTGTCTTCATATCAGGCCTCATTCCCCGCCACGATGCTCATCGCCGCCATGCGCACGGCGATGCCGAACGTCACTTGCTGCATGATCACGCTCTGACCGCCATCGACCACCGCCGAATCAATTTCAACACCGCGGTTGATGGGACCCGGGTGCATCACGATGGCATCGGACTTGGCCAGTTGCAACTTCTCTGGCGTCAGGCCAAAGCTCTTGAAAAATTCCTGCGTCGAGGGCAGTAGCGCGCCACTCATGCGTTCGTTCTGCAGACGCAGCATGATGATGACATCAGCACCGCGAATGCCTTCTTCCAGCGTGTGGCAGACGCGCACACCCATCGGCGCCATGTCGGACGGCACCAGGGTCTTGGGGCCGACCACGCGCACCTCGGCGCAACCAAGCGTGGTCAGCGCATGGATGTCAGAGCGTGCCACACGGGAATGCAGCACATCGCCAACGATCGCCACGGTCAGATTGGCAAAGTCCTTCTTGTAGTGGCGGATCGTGTACATGTCGAGCAGGCCTTGCGTCGGGTGCGCATGGCGCCCGTCACCGGCGTTGATGACATGCACGTGCGGCGCCACATGCTGGGCAATCAGATACGGCGCGCCCGATTCACTGTGGCGCACCACAAACAGGTCGGCCGCCATCGCGCTCAAATTGGCAATGGTGTCGAGCAGCGTCTCGCCCTTGGCAGCGGAAGAACGCGCAATGTCAAGGTTGATGACGTCGGCGCTCAGGCGCTTGGCAGCGATCTCGAAGGTGGTGCGGGTGCGGGTGGAGTTCTCGAAGAACAAGTTGAACACGCTCTTGCCGCGCAGCAGCGGCACCTTCTTGACCTCGCGGTCGTTGACGCTGACGAAATTCGTCGCGGTGTCGAGCACCTGCGTCAGGATGCTTTTGGGCAGGCCCTCGATCGAGAGCAAATGAATCAGCTCGCCGTTTTTGTTGAGCTGGGGATTTCGCTTGTACAACATGGCTTAATGCCCCTCCAGGTTAAAACTGAAAACACCGGTGTCGCTGCGCGCCAGCGCCAGTGACTGGCTGGCCGGCAGCGTGACGCGCGCGGCGCAGCAGTCGGCCTGGATCGGCAGTTCACGCCCGCCCCGGTCTACCAGCACGGCGAGCTTGACGCTGGCCGGGCGACCAAAATCAAACAACTCGTTGATCACAGCGCGAATCGTGCGCCCGGTGTAGAGCACATCATCAAGCAGCAGGATCTGCGCCTCGTTGACGTCAAAATCAATCTGCGTCTGCGCACCAGCCGTCATGCCCCGGCGGGCGTAATCGTCACGGTGCATGCTGGACGAAATCACGCCACAGCGCCCCGGCAAGCCGAGATCGCGCTGCAGCCGTTCGGCCAACCAGACGCCACCCGAGGTGACGCCAACCAGTCGCGTATCGGGACGCCGCAGTGCGCGCACCCCCGCCAGCAATTCAACGTAGAGCGCCTCGGCATCGAGCGTCAATGTGCTCATTCAATACTCCTTAAAAATTGTTCCAGAATGATGCAGGCCGCCGCCGCATCGGCATCTTTCGCGCCCATTTGCAGCGCTTCGGTCGTGCTGTAACGCTCGTCCACTTCAAACACCGGCAGCTTGAAGCGGCCCTGCAACTGGCGTGAGAAACGGCGCGCGCGAACCGTGTTATCGTGTTCGGCGCCGTCCGGGTGAAACGGTACACCAACCACCAGGGCATCGGGTTGCCACTCGGTAATGCGCTGCGCAATTTTGGTGAAGCGGGCATCGCCCTCTGCCGTGATCGTGCCTTGCGGCTGGGCTGTGCGCAGCAAGCGGTTGCCAACAGCAAAGCCAGTGCGTTTAAGACCGAAATCGAGAGCCAGAAAAGTTTGCAACCCCGACGCAACCGGCACGGGGAGCAAATTGCTCATGCGTGCCCCACGTCCGGCGAGAGCATCCACGACTCCACACCGAGCAACAACAGCGCCTGGTCGTAGCGCTGCGCCACTGGCGTGTCGAAAATGATGCTGTTGCTGGCGACCACCGTCAGCCAGCTGTTATCCGAGAGTTCGGACTCCAACTGCCCCTCGCCCCAGGCGGCGTAGCCCAGGGTCACCAGCACCTTGCGCGGGCCAGCGCCGCTGGCGAGCGCTTCGAGCACGTCTTTGGAGGTGGTCATCTCCAGGCCACCGGGAATCGACAGGCTGGAGGCATAGACGGTTTCAGTCGGTTTGTTGGCGTCCTGCGAAATATTTTCGTGCAACACAAAGCCGCGCTCGGTCTGCACCGGGCCACCCTGAAAGACCGGGGCGTTTGAGAGGTCATCGCGGCGCAGCGGCAGATCGACTTTCGCCAGCAGGCGGCGCAGGTCCATGCCACAGGTTTTGTTGATTACCAGACCCAGCGCGCCGCGCTCGGTGTGTTCACAGACATAGACCACGCTGCGGCTGAAAACCTCATCGCGCAACCCGGGCATGGCGATCAAAAAATGATTCGTGAGGTTGGTGGAGGCAAAATCCGCAGACATGCGATGATTTTACTGGTGAACATGGACAAATCTTTTGACACAGGTCTACTTTGGCTGCGCCGCGATCTGCGCCTGACCGACAACGCCGCCCTGTGCCTGGCGCTCAAATCGTGCCGCCAGGTGCACTGCGTCTTTGTTTTTGACCGCGAGTTGCTGGAACCCCTGCCCCGGGCCGACCGGCGCGTCGAGTTCATCCGTGAATCGCTGTGCGAACTCGACGCGCAACTGCGCGAACTCAGCGGCAAGATGGATGCCGGCCTGATCGTGCGCCACGGTCTGGCGCCGCAGGAAGTGGTCAGCCTGGCCAAAAAACTGCGGGCGCAGGCCGTTTTTGCCGCGCATGACTACGAGCCGCAGGCGCAGGCCCGCGATGCCCAGGTGCTGGGCCAGTTGGCCGAAGTCGGCATTGCCTTTCAAACCTGCAAGGACCATGTGATTTTCGAGCGGCGCGAAATCCTCACGCAAAGCGGCACGCCCTACACCGTCTTCACACCGTACAAAAGCCGCTGGCTGGCCAGCCTGGAGGCGCAGCACCTGCGCACGCGCGATGCTGCGCCGTGGGCCAGTGCACTGGCGCCGCGCCCGGTTGGCTTGCGACAACCGGTGCCGACACTGACTGAGCTCGGGTTCGAGAAAACCAATCTGGATACGCTCAAGATCGGCAGCGGCGAATCCGGCGCCCGCGCCGTGTTTGAAGATTTCTTTGATCGCATGGACAGTTACCACGAAACGCGCGACTTCCCCGGGATCAAAGGCCCGAGCTACCTCGGCGTGCACCTGCGATTTGGCACGGTATCGATCCGGCAACTGGTCGCCACCGCTTGGCAACGCCAGATTGAAGGCAGCCACGGCGCAGCGGTGTGGCTCGGCGAGTTGATCTGGCGCGACTTCTACTTCCAGATTCTGGCCAACTTCCCTCATGTGGCGCAGGGCGCCTTCAAGCGCGTCTATGACGCCATTGCCTGGGAAAAGGGCGCGCACGCCAACGCCCTGTTCAAAGCCTGGTGCACCGGCCAGACTGGCTACCCGCTGGTGGACGCCGCCATGGCCCAGATCAACCAGACCGGCTACATGCACAACCGCCTGCGCATGGTGGTGGGCAGTTTTTTGGTAAAAGACCTGGGCATCGACTGGCGCCGCGGTGAAGCCTACTTTGCCACCCATCTCAACGACTTTGACCTGGCGTCCAACAACGGCGGCTGGCAATGGGTAAGTTCCAGCGGCTGCGACGCCCAGCCCTACTTCCGCATCTTCAACCCGGTGAGCCAGAGCGAAAAGTTCGACGCCAAGGGCAAATTCATCCGCCGCTACCTGCCCCAACTCTCCGCCCTGCCCGACAAACTGCTGCACGCGCCCTGGACCGCCAAACCCGCGCAACTGGCCGCCGCCGGCGTGACGTTGGGTGGCAACTACCCGGCACCGATCGTCGTCCATGACGCGGCGCGCGCACTGACCCTGCAACGCTACGCGGTGGTGCGGAAATAAACCCGATAGAATCAATCACCGGGCCCAAGCATTTGTGGTCCGGTTTTTTTTGACCGGGCCCAATTCCCAAGCGCTCTGATCCCAACGTGAAACGTAAAGGAGCCCGGACATGGAAATTTTTGACTACGACAACATCCTGCTGCTGCCACGCAAATGCCGCGTGGACAGCCGCTCGGAATGTGACGCCAGCGTGGAACTCGGCCCACGGCGTTTTCGGATTCCGGTGGTGCCGGCCAACATGAAGACCGTGGTGGACGAATCCATCTGCGTCTGGCTGGCGCAAAACGACTACTTCTATGTCATGCACCGTTTCGACCTGGACAACGTTCAGTTCGTCAAGGACATGAAGGCCAAGGGCCTGTACGCCTCGATCTCGCTGGGCGTCAAAGCGCCCGACTATGCCGCCGTCGATCAACTGCTGGCGCTGGGGCTGACGCCCGAATACATCACCATCGACATCGCGCACGGCCACGCCGACAGCGTGAAGAACATGATTGCCTACCTGAAGCAAAAAATGCCCGGCGCCTTCGTCATCGCCGGCAACGTGGCCACGCCCGAAGCCGTGATCGACCTGGAGAACTGGGGCGCCGACGCGACCAAGGTCGGCATCGGCCCGGGCAAGGTCTGCATCACCAAGCTCAAAACCGGTTTTGGCACCGGCGGCTGGCAGCTTAGCGCCGTCAAGTGGTGTGCGCGCGTGGCGACCAAACCGATCATTGCCGATGGCGGCATTCGTGAGCACGGCGACATCGCCAAATCAATCCGCTTCGGCGCCACCATGGTCATGATCGGCTCGCTGCTGGCCGGCCATGAAGAGAGCCCGGGCCAGACGGTGGAAGTGGACGGCAAGCTGTACAAGGAATACTACGGCTCGGCCAGCGACTTCAACAAGGGCGAGTACAAGCACGTTGAAGGCAAGCGCATCCTGGAGCCGATCAAGGGCAAGCTGGCTGAGAC
>CAITXW010000272.1 GCA_903896425.1 uncultured beta proteobacterium
CGCCGGTGGTCATCTGGTTCATGAACACTTCTTCGGCAATGCGGCCACCAAACAACATGCTGATCTGGTGCTGCATGTACTCGCTGTCGTAGCTGTAGCGGTCCTGCGCCGGCAGGCTCATGGTGACACCCAGGGCGCGCCCACGCGGAATGATCGTGACCTTGTGTACCGGATCGCACTTGGAGAGCATCTTGCCAATCAGGGCATGGCCGGACTCGTGGTAGGCCGTGTTGCGCCGTTCACTCTCAGGCATGACCATGCTCTTGCGCTCCGGACCCATCAGGATCTTGTCCTTGGCTTTCTCGAAGTCCTGCATCTCGACGGTGCGCGCATTGCGTCGCGCCGCCATCAATGCTGCCTCGTTGCACAGATTGGCCAGATCAGCACCCGACATGCCCGGCGTGCCGCGCGCGATGATGGCGGAATTGACATCCTGCCCCAGCGGCACTTTGCGCATGTGGACGTTGAGAATCTGTTCACGACCGCGAATGTCCGGCAAAGTCACATAGACCTGACGGTCAAAACGACCCGGACGCAGCAGTGCCGCATCGAGAATGTCGGGCCGGTTGGTCGCGGCGACCACGATGACGCCGGCATTGGTCTCAAAGCCGTCCATCTCGACCAGCATCTGGTTGAGGGTTTGCTCGCGCTCGTCATTGCCACCACCGAGCCCCGCGCCTCGCTGGCGTCCAACCGCGTCGATTTCATCGATGAAGATGATGCAAGGTGCGTTTTTCTTGGCGTTGTCGAACATGTCACGCACGCGGGATGCGCCAACGCCAACAAACATTTCAACAAAATCGGAACCCGAGATCGAGAAGAACGGCACCTTGGCCTCGCCTGCGATACCCTTGGCCAGCAGCGTCTTGCCGGTACCGGGCGGGCCGACCAACAACAGACCGCGCGGAATGCGGCCGCCGAGTTTCTGGAATTTAGCCGGGTCCTTCAGGAAATCGACCACCTCCTTGACTTCTTCCTTGGCCTCGTCGCAACCGGCCACATCGGCAAAAGTCACCTGATTCGTGTTTTCATCCAGCAGACGCGCTTTGCTCTTACCGAAACTGAAAGCACCGCCCTTGCCGCCGCCTTGCATCTGGCGCATGAAATAGACCCAGACACCAATCAAGAGCAGCATCGGCCCCCAGCTGACCAGCAGGGTCATGAGGAGCGAGCCTTCTTCGCGCGCCTTGACGTCGAACTTGACGCCGTTGGCAATCAGGTCGCCAACCAGACCGCGGTCGAGATAGGTCGCTGTCGTGCGAATCTTGCGGTCATCGGTGGTGACGGCAATGATTTCTGTGCCGCCCTGGCCTTCCTGTATGACGGCGCTCTTGATGCGCTTGCCACGAACTTCTTCCAGAAAATCGGAGTACCCGAGGTTCCCGGCGCCTGCCGTCCCGCGCGTATCAAACTGTTTGAAGACGGCGAAGAGCACAAGGGCGATGACGAGCCAAACGGCTATTTTTGAGAACCACTGATTATTCAAGCGAGGCTCCAGTAGGGAAGCAGGTGAGAGAGGTGACCAGGCACAGTTGGGCGCCATTTTAGGCGTTTCAAGACTGAAACTGGGCCAAGTGTGGTTTTATGGCTTTTATTCAGAGCCGGGCACTTGCGATTCAGGACGACTTCAAACCCACACCCAGCAGAAAGGTCTCGGAGGACTTGTCACGCGAAGCTTTGGGCTTGAACGGTTTGACAAGCAAAAAGGTCTCGCGGAAACGCTTGACCAAGGTGTCATAACCGCCGCTGTGGAATACTTTTGCCACCAGCGTCCCCTGCGGCTTCATGTGGGTTTGTGCGAACTCCAGTGCCAGTTCCACCAGTTCCTCCACGCGTGCCGCATCGGCCGAAGCGATGCCCGACAGGTTGGGCGCCATGTCGGACACAACGATGTCGGCCAAACGACCCTTCATTTCGTCGGCCAGGCGTTGCAGGACTTCGGGCTCGCGAAAATCACCCTGCAGAAAGGTGACGCCCTCGATCGGCTCCATCGGCAGGATATCGAGCGCAATGATGGTGCCATTGAGTTCCCCGACGGCGGCACCGCCGCTGGTGGCAGTCTTGGGCGACATCCGCCGGCGCACATACTGGCTCCAGGCACCCGGCGTGGAGCCGAGATCGACTACCAATTGCCCGGGCCTGATCAGATGCAGCGCTTCATCAATTTCCTTGAGTTTGTAGGCCGCGCGGGCGCGGTACCCCTCCAACTTGGCCAGTTTGACGTAGGGGTCGTTGACGTGGTCGTTGATCCACGCCCGATTCACCTTGCTGCTTTTTCCGTTGTCTTTCATTTTTACCTTCGTAACCGATAATAAGGCCATGCCCCAAATTCAATTGACCCCCGCCCAACGCAAAGAACACCGTGCCCAAGCGCATCACCTCGACCCGGTCGTGATGGTGGGCGGTGACGGGCTCAGCGCCGCCGTCAAAAAAGAAACCGATGCCGCCCTGAACGCGCACGGCCTGATCAAGGTCCGGGTCTTCTCGGACGACCGCGCGGCACGTGAAGCCATGTTTCAAACGCTGGCCGACGAACTCAGCGCTGCACCGATCCAGCACATCGGCAAGCTTCTGGTGCTCTGGCGGCCCATGCCTGAGCGGGAAAAGACCGTTGACGAAGACCGCATGCCCGGCCCTCGCGACTTCAAGGTGCTCAAATACAGCAAGCGTGGTGGCCAGCGGCCCGAGGTCAAAACCCTGCGTGTGCTGGGCAACCAGCGCCTGACCTCAGGCGGTCAGATCAAACGCGCCAAACCGAAACAAATCAGCATCAAGAAGCGCAGTCAGACCTGATCCTCAGCGCGCGGATGCCGACGGCGTCAACTTCCAGAACACCAGCGTTGCACAGACCCACTGCAGCACAAACATGATGCTGCCGATGCTGTGCCAGAGGCGCAGATTGTCACGCGCCACGATGTGCGGCGTGATGGCAAATTCAGACAGCAGCGCCAGCAACATGCCACCCATGACTGACAGCAGAACTTCGGGGGCCAGCACCACGCTCATCCGCTTTGAGCGCGTACTCACCAGCAGAATGACGCCGCACACCAGCGAAAGCCAGGTCTGCGCCTGAAACAATTTGGCCGCCATGCTGCCGGCAACCGCCGGCGTCGGCAGATGAGCAAACAGCAAGGGCACGACCAGGAAACCGATCAGACCCAGACTGCAGCACCACAGCGCCGCGACCCAGACTACAAGACGTGACATCGGCTTGAAACTCAAACGTAGCTGACTGCCACCACTTCGTAGTGTTTGACGCCACCGGGCGCCTGCACCTCGGCACTGTCGCCCTCTTCCTTGCCAATCAGGGCGCGCGCAATCGGGCTGCCGATATTGACCAGACCGAGTTTGATGTCCGCCTCGTCTTCACCGACGATTTGGTAGGTCACGGTCTTGCCGGACTCCTCGTCCTCAAGAATCACCGTGGCGCCAAACACCACACGGCCGCCGGCGTTCAGTTCAGTCGGGTCGATGATCTGGCAAGCCGAGAGTTTGCCCTCGACCTCCTGGATCCGGCCTTCGATAAAGCCCTGGCGATCCTTGGCCACCTCGTACTCTGCGTTCTCGCTGAGGTCGCCTTGTGCACGCGCTTCAGCGATGGCATTGATGACCCAGGGACGGTCTACCGTCTTGAGCTTGTGCAATTCGGCCTTGAGCTTTTCAGCGCCGCGCTTGGTGATGGGAATGGTCGCCACGTACTGCTCCGTTGGGTCTGTTCAAAATACAAAATGAAACCGCCGCGCGTTGCCGTGCGGCGGTGTTGTTCACGGGATGGGACAGCGCACTGCCCCAACTGATTGGCGCGATTATGCCGTCATTGTCAACTTGCGCTCAGACAGCCGCCAGTTGCGCATGCATTTCCTGCACCGAGATCACATCCAGGCGATCCAGATGCGGCATGCCCTGCACGGCCGCCTCCGCGCCGGCGATGGTGGTAAAGGTGGTCACGCGGGCCAGCAGGGCCGAGGTGCGGATCTGGCGTGAATCGGTGATCGCATTGCGACGTTCTTCCACGGTGTGAATGACCATGGCAATCTCATCGTTCTTGATCATGTCAACGATGTGAGGCCGCCCTTCGGTGACCTTGTTGACCACGGCGCAGGCCACGCCAGCGGCGTTGATGGCCGCTGCCGTGCCACGCGTGGCCACCACCACAAAGCCCATGGCCAGCAAGGCGCGCGCGACTTCGATGGCGCGCGGCTTGTCGCTACCCTTGGCCGAAATGAATACCTTGCCCGAGCGCGGCAGTTTGGTGCCGGCGCCGATCTGCGATTTGACAAAGGCTTCGCCAAAAGTCTTGCCGACACCCATGACCTCGCCGGTGGACTTCATCTCGGGGCCGAGAATCGTGTCCACACCGGGGAACTTGACGAAGGGGAAAACCGCTTCCTTGACGCTGAAATAAGGCGGCGTCACTTCCCTGCCGATACCTTGCGATGCCAGCGACTGGCCGACCATGCAGCGCGCTGCCACCTTGGCCAGTTGGATGCCGGTGGCTTTCGAGACAAAGGGCACGGTGCGCGAAGCACGCGGGTTCACTTCAAGCACAAAGATCACGTCCTTGCCGTCGATGTTCTGAATCGCAAACTGCACATTCATGAGACCGACCACATTGAGGGCGTGCGCCATTGCCGCGGTCTGGCGCTTGATCTCGGTGACCGTTTGCGCGCTCAGGCTGTACGGCGGCAAGGAGCAGGCCGAGTCGCCGCTGTGGACCCCCGCCTGTTCGATGTGTTCCATAACGCCACCGATGAAGGTGTGGCCCGGCTCGTCGCCAATAGCGGCGTCGCGCACGCAATCGACATCGCATTCGATCGCGTCATTGAGGAAGCGGTCCAGCAGCACCGGCGAGTCGTGGCTGACCTTGACCGCCTCGCGCATGTAGCGCTCCAGATCGCGCTGCTCATGCACGATCTCCATGGCGCGACCGCCCAGCACATAGCTCGGACGCACCACCAGCGGGTAACCAAGCGCAGCGGCTTTCTCCAGCGCCTCGGGCTCGGTGCGCGCTGTCGCATTCGGTGGCTGGCGCAGACCCAGTGTGTGCAACAGTTTCTGGAAGCGCTCGCGGTCTTCGGCGGCGTCAATCATGTCGGGCGAGGTGCCGATGATGGGCACGCCGTTGGCTTCGAGATCGAGCGCGAGCTTGAGCGGCGTCTGGCCGCCGTACTGGACGATCACGCCGAAGGGCTTTTCCTTGTCCACGATTTCCAGCACGTCTTCCAGCGTCAGCGGCTCGAAGTAGAGGCGGTCTGATGTGTCGTAGTCAGTCGATACCGTCTCCGGGTTGCAGTTGACCATGATGGTCTCGTACCCGTCCTCGCGCATGGCCAGCGCGGCATGGACGCAGCAGTAATCGAACTCGATACCCTGGCCGATGCGGTTCGGACCGCCACCGAGGACCATGATCTTCTTGCGTGACGTTGGCTCTGCCTCGCACTCGCTAGCGCTGTCAAACGGGCTGTGCGCCTCGTAAGTCGAATACAGGTAAGCGGTGTTGGTGGAAAACTCTGCCGCGCAGGTATCAACGCGTTTGTAGACCGGGCGCACACCCAGGGCACGGCGCTTCTCGCGGATGGCGGTGTCCGTGGTCTTGAACTGGCGCGCCAGACGTCGATCCGAAAAACCTTTTTGCTTCAACGCCCGCAACGTGGCGGCGTCAATGCTGTCGAGCGCTGTGCCACCCAAGGGCACGGGCAGGCGTTCGATTTCGAGTTCGATCTTGACGATCTGTTCGATCTGCACCAGAAACCAGCGGTCGATCTTGGTAATGGCATGGACTTCCTCCACACTCCAGCCGGCGGCAAAGGCGTCGCCCACGTACCAGATGCGCTCGGGGCCCGGCTCTCCCAGTTCTTTCTCCAAGAGCTCACGGTCCTGCGTCTTCTCGTTCATGCCGTCTACGCCGACTTCCAGACCGCGCAAGGCTTTCTGGAACGATTCCTGGAAAGTGCGCCCAATGGCCATCACCTCACCGACCGACTTCATCTGCGTCGTCAAGCGGCTGTCGGCGGCCGGAAATTTCTCGAAGGCGAAGCGTGGAATCTTGGTGACAACGTAGTCGATGCTGGGCTCAAAACTGGCCGGCGTTGCGCCACCCGTGATGTCGTTGCGCAGCTCGTCGAGCGTGTAGCCAACGGCCAGTTTGGCCGCGACCTTGGCAATCGGAAAACCGGTCGCCTTGGAGGCCAGTGCCGAGGAGCGCGAAACGCGCGGGTTCATCTCGATCACCACCATGCGCCCGTCTTCGGGGTTGATGGCGAACTGAACGTTGGAGCCGCCGGTATCGACGCCAATCTCGCGCAGCACCGCCAGACTGGCATTGCGCAGGATCTGGTATTCCTTGTCGCTCAGGGTCTGCGCCGGCGCCACCGTGATGGAGTCGCCGGTGTGCACACCCATCGGGTCCAGGTTTTCGATCGAGCAGATGATGATGCAGTTGTCCGCCTTGTCGCGCACCACTTCCATCTC